>JARRJX010000009.1:0-13838 GCA_037388645.1 Chloroflexota bacterium | reverse complement strand
CCGGCGCTCAGGACGGGAACGGGCCATCGCGGAGCGCGGGCCAGGGATTCGAGAGGCTTCGCCCGCCGGGCCGAGGGCCAGTCCAGCAGCGAATCAAGCGCCAGGGCGGCGAGATAGGCGTAGGGGATGATCGGGCCATGCCAGGCGACGCTGAAAGGGTAAACGTAGCGCATCACGTCCAGGCCAGCCAGGCTGGCACCCCGATCCACCAGGCCAAACATGGAGAAATCGACGATTATCACCAGCCAGGTGATCATCAACAAATCAGCTAACCTTCGCCGGCGCAGCGCGATCACCACCCCGGCCAGCGCGGCCAGGGGCACGAGCAAGCCATGGTAGAGGGTCAACTGGAGGATGTGGGAGAGGCGCAGCACAAAGGGCGAGACGACGTGCTGCTCAAAAAAGAGGGGCAGCACGCGCACCAGCCAGGGCAGGGTCAGGACGACCCCAAGCGCCGGGATCAATACGAACAGGCGCAGCCACACTCGGCGGGTACGAAACTGGCTGCGGCTGAGCCAGAAGGTCAGGTAGAAGGGGAGATAACCGATCAGCAGAATAATGATCGTATCGGGATGGGTGAGCGCCACGGCGGCCAGCGCGACCGATGCCAGGGCAGCGATCGGCCAGCGCGGCTCCTGGACAGCCCGGAAGGCAAGGACGAGGAACAGGATCACGAACAGGAGCGCCAATATCGAAGTATAAGCTGAATCGAGCAGCGTCAGGAACAGCCCAAACCCGCCGACGAGCATCAGGGGGAGCAGCCAGCGCATGCGCGGCCTGCCGGGCAGGAGCACCGCGCCGAGATCGATGCCGAGCAAAGCGGCCAGCCCGGCGGTGACATGGGTGAAGGGCAGCATCACCTGGTGCAGAGGCAGGTGGAACAGGTCGGAGAAAAAGGCCCACCAGACAAACAGCGCCGGGGAGTACAGGTAACGCACTTCCGGCTGCCAGGGGGCGAGGGTGTCGATCGTGCCGCCCTTGCGCACCATCAGGGCCAGGTAGCCAAATCCCTGGGCGTCGGTGTCGAGCGGGAGGTAGAGCACAAAAGCGGGGGCAAGGAATATGGCAAAGAGGAGCAAATGGAACAGGATATCGGTGGTGGTGGGCGGGGTTGAACCATCATCCCGGCGGGGAGCCAGGAAATATGTGATCAGCGTACCAACGAGCACCACACCGCAGACCGCCAGCATCACCCACAGGCGGTAGCCGACCAGCGCGGCGAGGTCGCTGAACAGCACGCTCAGCCCGGCCAGCACCACTCCGACGCCGACCCGCCAGGAAAGTCCCAGCCGCCGCAGCCAGGCGCGGTGGAGCAGCCAGCCGGGGAGTCCAACCGCCGCCGCAAGGCCAATCAGTGACAGCAGGGTAGGGCCGATCATGGGTGGCGCGCTGCCTGCTCAAGGAGAAGCTGCTCAAACTGATCGGTGATTGCCTCCCAATCGCAGTTAGCCTCGACGAAGGCCCGCGCCCGCCGCCCCAGCTCCGCTGTCTGATCCCCTAAAGCCAGCGCGGCCTGAATCTGGCGCTCCGGTGGGGCATAAACCACCCCGTGATCCTCGCCCACGTCACGGCGCACGCCGGGCAGCGGACTGGCGACCACCGGCCTGCCGCTCGCCATGTACTCATAGAGCTTGATCGGCACGATGTGCTCGGTGGCCGGGACGGTGTGGAAGGGCAGCAGGCACACGTCAGCGGCGGCCAGCAACGCCGGAATGCGCTGGTAGGGCACGCGCCCGGTCAGGATCAGACGGTCGCCCAGGCTCGCGTCGCGCAGGTCACACAACGCCTGATAATCGTCGCCGTCACCCACGACCAGCAACTTTACCCCTGGAGGGGCGTCCCCCAGGGTTGAGGCGACTTCACGCAGGCCGGAGAAATCGTAAATCCAGCCCATAAAGAACAGCACCCGGTCGCCCGGCTCGATGCCTAACGCGCGGCGCGCCTCCCCGCTATCCCGGTCGGGGGTGAAGCGCGTCAGGTCCACGCCGGTGCGCAGCACGCGCGCCCGCTCCGGCGGCGCGCCCATCCGGATCGCATAATCGCGCAGGTGCTCGTTGATCAGCAGCACCGCATCCGACGCGCCAAACAACCCTCGCTCGACGGCGTGGGCAACCGGCTGCAAGAGCCGCATTGACACGATGGCATGCAGGGCGTCAATCACGTGGAAGACGTAAGGGATATTGTGGCGGCGGGCCAGCCGGAGGGCGGGTAGGCCGGTGCTAAGTGCGTACGAGACGATCACGTCGGGGCGGGCCCCGCGGATCAGCCGCGCCAGCTCGGCCCGGTGAGACAGGATCGAGGTCGGGCGGGCCAGCGGGCGCAAGCTGAGCGTCCCCGGCGTGATCAGCCGCACCCGCGCGCCGTCGTAGATGCGGGCGGCGTTGGCCTGCTCCTGACGCGGGGCGCGGAACGGTTCCCCCGGCCAGTAGGGGCGCAGGATCGGATAGTCGAGCACGGTGATCTCGTGCCCGCGCAGAGAGAGACGCTCGAAAAGATGGTGCTGCTGGTGCGGGCCGCGCCGCAGCCAGTCCGTTTCCTGGATGACGATAATCCGCACCGATCAGTTTCCCTGGGCGTAGACCCCTAAATGGTTGGCGACTGGCCGCTCCCGTCCGGGAATGCGGTTGTGAATGGGCGAGTTCAGGATCACCGGCTCGCCGTCCGCCCCTTCGACGACCAGCGTGGACGAGCCGCCCCCATCCAGGTTGAGCGCCGTGTAGCCGCCATAGTCGATCACGATCCCCGCTAACTCGGCGATGGTCACACCCTCGCTATTATTCGGCTGGCGGCCATCGACTACCACCAGCAGCAGCGTTTCACCCTGCTCATCCAACGCCACCGCCGTGCGGGGTTGGGGCTGCGTGATGTAGGGGTGATCGTCCAAGGTGCCCTGCTCCCCACGCTCGACAAAAATCAGGCTACCGGAGATCGCATTATACACCTGACCCGGATTCTCGAAGGTGGCTTCGTTGGTTGCCGAGAGATAGAGCGTCCGGTAGTCAGAGGTGCTCCGTGTGGGGATCAGCTCGCCCTGTGAGCTGGTGTCGCCATCCACCTCAACCCGATCACCAACATGGGGGAAGTAATCCAGCGGGCTGACATCATGCGAGGGTTTGTAGAATCCAGCGTTGATCGCCACCTGCAAACCATGCTGATCCAGGAAATCGGAGGTACGCTGCGCCTGAAAAGGGCGATCCGCGCCCGGATCGCCGGGCGTCACCAGAAACCCGATTCCCGGCGCGTCCAGCTCCACCCGCACGATGTGGATCACCATGGGCCGGGGGTCTTCGCGCACGTCCCGGAGATAGGTGATCCCCGGGAACAACTCCTCTTCAACCGCTTCGGGCGCGGGGCGCAGCCCCTGCGCATAGTCCCATACGCGCGGGCCGATCACCGCCCCGCCGAACAACAGCACCAACCCGGCTGACACGATCCGAACCCAGCGAAACAGTGTAACCCACCGTTCACTCACTCGCCCGGCAAACACCAGCGTACCGATAACCAGCAGGCTGCCGACGACCACGATACCAGCCGTCACTTGTCACGTTCCGCTGCGCGAGACGCTTCATACTCCGCCGGAGACGGGATGTCGGTGCGCAGGATGCGCATCACGTGCACCCCATCGCTGACGTAGACCGGCTCGAAGATCAGCGGGTCGAAGACGTGCTGGTAGAACTCGCTGTCGCGCAGCCCCAGGCGGTCGTTATAGACCGCAAAGATCGATGAGGAATGGACCAGGTAATCGAACCCTTCCAGGTCAGAAAGTCGCTGCGGATACATCACCACAGGGTCGTACTCCAGCAGATAATAGGCCAGTCGCCCATCCATCAAGACGATCCGGTCGCGCGAAGGGTCGAGCGTGCTGCGGATGTACAGCACCAGGTCATACAGCCGCCCCCTGGCGTGGAGCAGGCGCTCGTCGTCGCTGGCGAAGGGGTGGGTGATGAACTCATACACCCCGCCCAGGCGGGCCCGGACGCCCAGGAAGAGCAGCCCGGCCAGCAGCGCCCCGCCCCCGATCTGCCACAGCAGGCGGGGCAGGTGGACTCGCTCGCCCAGCCGGTCGGCGGCCCACTCGATTAGCCGCGCGGCCCAGACGGCCAGCAGGGGAAGGATCAGCAGTAAAAAGCGGGCCTCAAAAGAGAAGCGCAGCCACCAGGCCAGCCAGTAAGGCACAGCCACGATCGCCAGGATCAAATCGGCGGGTGGGCCGGATTCCTGGCCTTGAAGGCTTCGCCAGCCCAGCCGGCCCGCGCCGAAGAGGCCAACAATCCACCCCGACACGTAAAACAGGGGCAGCACCGGGCCAAAATCGTCGGGCCAGCCCAGCGAGGGCAGCAGCCCGCGCCACCCAGCCATCTCGCTGCGCAGGTGATAAAGCCCGGCGATAGGCAGCACATTAGGCCAGCCATCCAACAGCGCGTTGCGCGCGTACCACGGCCCGGCGATCAGCAGGGCGGGCAGGATGATCCCGGCCAGCCCACTCAACATGCGCCGCCAGCGGCCTGCCAGCGGCTGGTGGCGTGTAGCTAGCAGCCAGACGAATGGGACAACCGCCAGGCTCGCCAGCCAGGTCAGGGCTGACTGCTTGGTAAACAGGGCGATCCCGATCAACACTCCGGCCAGGGCGGCGTCGCGCGCCCGCCCGGAGTCCCACCAGCGCAGGACGTATAACACGGCCAACGTCAGGGGGAAGGTGGTGGGGATGTCGGTATAGGCCAGCGTCGCGTTGCGGACGAACAGCGGCGTCACGGCGACCAGCGCCGCCGCGATCAACCCGGCCTGGCGGCCCGAAAGGCGGCGGCCCAGCAGGTAAGTCGCGCCCAGGGTGGCGGCAGCCATGACCACCGGCAGAATCTTCGCCAGGTGCTCGTTTGCCTGACCGGCGGCCAGCCAGGTGGCGACAAAGGTCAGGGGAGCAAGCGGGGGATAGCCACTCACGGCAGGGGGAATGTGCCCGGCGCGGTAGATCAACTGGGCCTGCAGCCCGTAGCGCGAGAGCGTATCGTCACCCAGGAAAGGATAGTACAGCGCGTGGATGGCGATCACGAGCAGCGAGCCAAGGATCGTCCAGGCCAGCAGGCTTTCCAGGTCGAAACGCCACAGTCGCGCCCACCCCTCACGCCAATAGGCCCACCAGCGGCGAGGGGCGACCCACTTCCAGTTCAAGACCAGCCCCACCGCCCAGCCCAGGGCGACGATCCCCAACACGGCGGGGCCAACCAGCCAGCGCCCTGGCAGCATCCCCAGCCAGAACATCCCCAGCGACAGCCAGCCCAGACTCAAGGAGAGCGCGGTCAGGCCAACCAGAAGGGGAGAGGAGTCAGATGACTCGCGACGCAGCAGCCGGTCGGCCAGGGGCCAGAGCGCCAGATAGCCTGACAGGATGAGCGGCAGGGCGAGCATAAGCCAACTTATTGGAAGCGCTGGATGAGGGGCGTGCGCATCGCCCGTTCAATCGCCTGCCGGTCCCGGTCTAATTCTTCGTTCACCACATCATGTGGGACCAGGACTGCCAGCAGGTCGGCGTCCCGGCAGGCCTCGACAAGTGAGTCGTAACCCATGCTGTCCACCAGCGGATCATAGTGAGCCACCTGGTAGCCATCCTGACGCAAGACATCGACGATCTCTAACGCCGGGCTTTCTCGCAGGTCCTCGGTGTTCGCCTTGTAGGCCGCGCCTACGGCCACAATACGTGGGCTTTCCACCTCGCGCACGGCCTGGCGAATGCGGGCCGCGATGCGGGCAGGCATCTCGTCGTTGATCAGACGCGAGGTGAAGATCAGGCGCGAGTTGGAAGGATCGACCTCTTTGATGAACCAGGGATCGATGGGGATGCAGTGCCCGCCGACGCCGATGCCGGGCATCAAGATGTTGACACGCGGGTGTTTGTTGGCAAGTTGGATCGCCTCACGCCCATCGATGCCCAACGAGCCTGCCACCGCGTTGAACTCGTTCGCCAGGGCGATGTTCACGTCGCGGTAGGTGTTCTCCATCAGCTTGACCAGCTCGGCGGTCACGTCGTCGGTCTTGTAAAGGTCGCCCTGGACGAAGCTGGCATAGACCGCAGCCGCCTTGTCCTGGGTGGCCCGGTTGATCCCACCGATGATGCGGTCGTTGTGTACGATCTCGTAGAATATGTCGCCCGGCAGGATGCGCTCCGGGCAGTGCGCCAGATAGACCGTCTCGCCCACTACCAGGTCGGTCTGCGCTTCGATGACCGGGGTCAGCCGCTCGCGGCAGGTCAGCGGGGGCACGGTCGACTCCAGGATGACCAGGTTTCCGGGCCGCAAATACGGCAGGATGCTCTGTAACGCATCGTCGACATAGGACATATCGGCCACTTTTTTGCGGTCATCAAGCGGGGTGGGCACCGCAATGATAAACACATCCCCCTCGCAGGGAGTGGATTGGGCGCGCAGGTTGGCCTTCACCGCCGGGTCGTCCATCAGGGCTTGCAACCGGTCTTCCTTGATCAGCAGCACGCCCTCGTTGATCGCGCGGACGATATTCTCGTTGATGTCCACGCCAACCACCGTATGGTCGGCCTTCGCCAACATCAGCGCGGCGGGCAGCCCTACGTATCCGGTACCGATGACTACGATCGTTTGCGGCTCACTCACGGCCATACACCTTCTTTTGCCACTCAATCGTGCGGGGAATCCCTTCCTCCAGAGTCACCGTGCAGCGGTGATCGAGATCGCGCCTGGCCTTGCTGTTGTCGGAGCGTTTGTCCCGCGTGTTGTGCGCCTCGTAATCGACGTATTCGACCAGGCGGTCGTCCTTGCCCAGATAGGCCAGGATCATGTCGGAAAGCGTCCTGATGTCGTGATACTCATCCCCGGCAATGTTGTAGACCTCGCCGGGGTGGAAGCGTTCGGCGATGTTCGCCAGGGTGCGCACAGTGTCGTCGATGAAGGTCGAGGAGCGGTGGTGGTTGAGGTAGACGGTGTAGGGCAGGTCGTGCAGCGCATGATACACGATTTTGCAGATCACGCTCCGGTACTCGGAATACGGCTCGCCCGGCCCATAGGTGTTGAACAGCCGCACGCGCACCGACTCGGTGCCGAAGCGATCCGCCGAGTTCATAACCTGCTGCTCGCCCACCCACTTGGAGATCGCATAGTCGTTCAACTGGCGGATTGGGTGCTCGTCGAGCACCTCCTCGCTCATCACGCCGTCCCAGTCACCATAGACCTCCGAGCTGCTGAAGAAGACCAGGCGAAAGCCGTGCTGCTCCTGACAGCGCAGGATGTTCTTGGTGCCGATAGCGTTGCTCGCCCACATCGTCTCGTAAAAATCCTCGCCATTGTTGCGCCCGAACTCGGCGGCGAGGTGATAGACCAGGTCAAAGGGCCGATCCTCAAACAAGCGCGCCACCTGGCGGTGGATGCCCACGTCGCAGCGCAGATAGTTCGGGCCGGGCGCGTGAGGCCGGTCGGCCACCCAGACCTCGTTACCGCGCTTGCGCAGCTCGCCCACGAGCGGCGCGCCCACCGCGCCCAGACCGCCTGTTACCAGAATATGCATAAAATAATTAACTCCTCAAATAGCATTCAGCCGGTCAGCACTTCGGCGTCTCAGCCAGCCTCGTGCTCCGGCGTCCTCTTCAGCATCCCCCAGGCCGACCAGGCCGCATAGACGGCCATGATGACGAAGTAGGGGGCGGCTGGCAGCAGGAAGCGGATCACATCCTCGCGGAAGGGCCAGGCGGTCGCCATCGACCCCACATAAGCCATCGGCGCGGCAATCAGGAGCGCCACCGCCCGCCAGCCGCGCCGCTTCCAGAGCACAACCAGCACATATGTCCCGGCAGCTAACGCCAGCGTCAGCGGCGCGATCAGCCAGGGGCGCGGCCCCAGGAAATAGGCCAGCAGCTCGATCACGTGGCGTGGATGGTAGGGCGTGCTGCGCAGCACGTCCAGGATCGGGCGTTGAAGCGGGCCGCCCCATGCGCGTATCGTAAAGGTGGCGAGGTAGCCGGTCGTGATCGGGTTTTTGAACACGACCCAATTGTACCAGCCCTGCGGGATGTAGGTCACCAGACCGGCCACACATACGATCAACAGGCTGCGCCAGCCATGCGCGATCAGCACATACAGCAGCAGGAAGGCTACCATCGGGGCGATGTGCACGCGGTACATCACCGCCGCGCTCAGCGCCGCGCCCACGCCGACCATCCGCCAGAAGGGGGGGCGCTCCTCCTGGTTCAGCCCGGCGGCGAGCAGCACGACCGCCACCATCAGGAAGAAGGTCGCCGGGCCGTCGGACAGGCCGTTCAGCCAGCCGACTTTTGGGACGTTTGAGCTGCGCAAGATCACCGGGTCAAAGTGCCAGAAGAAGGCGAAGTAAGTCAACAGCGGCAGCACCGCCCACAGGCCCGCCGCCCAGAGCGCCGTCCGGTCATCGCCGGTAACCCGGCGCGCGATCCCCCCCGTGACCGGCACGGACAGCCCGCCCATGATGAAGCCATTGATCACCACCAGCGGGGCAACGATCTTGAAGTAGTTGCCGGTGTTGAGAAGCTCCAGGAATGGGATCATCACCAGCGCCTGCCCGATGCCGACAAAAGCAGGCTCAGGCTTGCCTTTCAAAATCGAGATCGCCAGCGCGACCATATCGTCCTGGTCGCCCCCGTGATGGAGGAACCAGCGGAAGCGCAGGTCGAGCGGCAGGATGTTCAGCATGAACACCAGCGCGATCACGACCCGCAGGCCAAGCAGCAGCACAAAACCCCGCTGGACGCGGTCGAGCGTCGTCCACCAGCGCCCAACCGGGGTCAGGATCGCAGAAAGGCGGGGAATATTGGACTCGGCAGCGTGCGCTTGGGTATCGGTCATGTGCGATCCACGATTCGTCGATACAGGTTGACCAGCTTTTCCCCCTGGATGAGCCAATCATAATGCTGCTGAACGCGCTGGCGGGCCTGCTCACCCATCCGGGCGCGCAGGGCGTCGTCGCTCAGCAGTTGGCCGATCCGCCCGGCCAGCCCATCGACATCGTAGGGGTTGACGATGAACCCCGTCTCCCCATCGACGACCGCCTCCGGCGTGCCGCCAAAGCAGGTGCCCACAACAGGCGTCCCGGCAGCCTGTGCCTCCAGGTTGACGGTGGGGAAGTTGTCGAAATACACCGAGGGCGTCACACACACACAGGCGGCGCTAAATGCCGCCGCCAGCGTCTCACCGGATAGCCACCCGGCAAAGCGGATATGTTGCCGTATTCCCAGCGATTCCGCAATAGACAGCATACCTTCGCCGTAGCCGCCGGGCCGGGCGAGCACCAACAGCAGCGCCTCCGGCACCTGGGCGACGATCTGAGGCAGGGCGCGCAGAATCTGCTCGCCGCCCTTCGCCCGGGTGATGCGCCCGGCGAACAGGATCACGCGTTTGTCTGCCAGATCGTGCTCGGCACGGAAGGCGGCCTGCTCGGCCTCGTCGCTCTCAAAGCGGGCCGAGTCGATCCCGTTAGGCAGGTGGACCATCTCCGGCCCCTGAATCCGGTTGGCGTGCAGCACCTCTTGCAAGGCGCGGCTGGGAGTAATAATCGCATCCACGTAACGCCGGAGCATGGATCGAATGATCGCATTACGCAGCGGGAAATAACGAAAGCGCTGCTTACGCACCTGTGTCCAGGGCCGGACGCGGTAATCCATCTGAGGGGGGATACCGACCAGGGTAGGGTCGATGAAGCTGTCAAACTTCTGGTAGGTGACGGACATTGTATCGTGCAGGGTGAGCAGAACGGGCAGGCCGCGCTGTTTCGCCAGGGTGAGGCTGTGATAGGTCAGGTAGGTGTGGACGTTGTGCGCGTGCACCAAATCCGGCTTAACCGAATCGAGATAAGCGCCCACCCGGCGGGTGGCAGCCGGATTATACAGGCTCAGGTAAGCCTGCCAGCGCAGCGGATAGGCGATTTTGAGCCGGTGGACGGGCACGCCCTCCAGATCGAGGTCGGCGGGCGTAGAGTCGTCACGCCGTGCGCTGAGCACCTGCACCTGGTGGCCCAACCGCTGCAAGGCCCGGCACTGAATCCAGGCGACCTGTCCCGCCCCACCCAGATTATCGGGGGGAAAATGGTCAGTCATCACCAGGACATTCATCCGGCCAGCCTCGCCCGCAGCGGACGGCCCACCCTCACCGCCCAGGCCCACAGCCATCGCCGCAGGTCGCGCCAGCCCAGCGGGCGCGCCAGCGCGGCCTGAATATGCTCCAGGTAGGCCCCAAAGGCTGCATCAGGATGGAAGGCGCTCACCGCCCGCTGACGGGCGCAGGCTGCATATTCCGCGCGGTGGGCCAGCAGCGCTTCCAGCTGAGTGGAAAAAGTCTCGACTGTAACCGGCAGCCCGCAACCCTCGACCAGCTCCGGGGTGGCTCCGCTCTCCACATAGAGGGTCGGCAGGCCGCAGGCCATCGCCTCCAGCACGACGTTGGGGCACGCTTCGTTGCGCTGGAAAGCCAGCGACACGTCGCAGGCGCGCAGCAGGCGGGGCAGCTCGTTGTGTGCCACCGCCCCCAAAAGGTGCAGGTTGGGCAGGTCGGGTGGGTCGTCGTAATTGCCCACCAGGATAAAGGACAGGTTGTGGTGCCCTTCGGCCAGCGCGTACACGTCCCCCCAGCCTTTCATCGGGTTGGTGCTGTGCGTGACGTAGACCAGCCGGGGGCTGCGGCCCGGCAGGTCGACCCGCTCGCCCTGCGGCGAAAAAAGGTCGACGTCGACCGGGTTGGGGATCACCGGGCCGTCCGCGCCGATCACCGGGAACTTCTCGCGGGTGCTGTGGCGGCAGTAGGCGCTCTGGAAGATCGTCAGATCGGCAAAACGGCTGACCTGCCCCTGCCGCCGGTCGCCCTTCGGGCCGCGCCCGTAATCCTGCGAGGAGCCGTCGACTCGGTGGACGATCCGAACGCGCGGGCTGCGGCGGATCACTTCGAGCACCTGGTCGTAGTCGACCTGCCAGCCGTTCACCAGCAGGACGTCACAGCGCGCCACCAGCGAGCGGGTGATGGTGTGCCCGTGCGCTTCCAGATAGTCCTCGAAGCGGCGCATGAAGTAGAACCCGCCGCCCGCCGCCTGGAAGGGCACCGGGTTACATATCCGCACGTCCCCCTCCTCCAACGCGACGCGCCCGCACCAGGAAGCCGGTACTGTATGAGCGTAGAATGGGCTGCCAGTGGGCAGTTGGCCCGTCAAGCCAGCGCAGGGTCATCAGGGGAAGCCAGGCCAGCGTGGCCAGGAGGGTGCGCAGCAGCGTCGGTCGGGCCAGATGTACGGCGTACTTGAGCACATTCGTCGCAACGAGCAGGGCCGCGCCCTGCGGCTCGACCAGCTCAATCGTGAAGCCAGCCGCCTCCAGCGCGGCGCGCAGGCCGTTCTCGGTCAGCCGCCAGGTGTCCTGCGGGGTGTCGGCCCGGTGGAGAAAGGGCACCGAAAGGAGCAGCGTCCCTCCCGAGGCGATGGCCCGCCGCAGCTCGGCCAGCGCGCGCGGATAATCGGGGACGTACTCAAGCACTTCCAGGCAGAGAACAGAATCAAACGCAGCGTCGGAGAAGGGCAGAGCAAGCACATTTCCCGCCAGATGGGGGCGGTGTTCGCGCGTCAGGTCGAGTGAAACCCAGCACCCGGCATCCTCCACCGGGGGGACGAACCGGCCTCGCCGCCCCTCCCGCCCCGCGCCGACCTCCAGCACACGCCCGCGCAGAAAGTCAGCCTGCCCGGCCAGCGCCCGGTCGAGCAGACGCCGCCGCTCGGAGTAGGCCACCCAGCGGTTGAGCGCCCGCCAGGGTAAACGCCGGTAGATCGCCAGCAGGAAGCGTTTCATCACATCACCTCGGCCAGTGGAAGGCCAGCACATCCCGATTCCCCACAATGTGCAGGTCGGTGTGCTCGCGGGGGGGCGTATCACAGGAGACGACCCGCAGCCCACAGCGCGCCGCCAGGGTGAGGGTGTTGTCGGTGAACACGTTGCCCGGCGGGACGAAGGTGATCACATCCACACCAAAGGTTTCTTGCAAAATTGCCTGCGAGCGCCGGAGGTGCTCCTCCTGCACGGCGACCGGCACCGACTCCCAGAACTCGCGATGCGCCTTGCGGTTGCCGTGCCGCCAGGCCGGGCGAAAGGCGAGGCCGTCCAGGATACAGTGCGTCAGGCCGTGGTTGGCGATCTCGATCAGCCCCGCCTCGGCCCCTTCCCGCAGTGCGGCAGCCTCGCCGGGGAATCGTTCTGGGAAAGGCGTGAGGCTCCCGTCCCAATTGACCCAGGCTGCCGTCACGCCGACGGTCAGCACCGCGCCTGCTTCTTCCAAC
Source organism: Chloroflexota bacterium (assembly GCA_037388645.1). Taxonomy (GTDB): domain Bacteria; phylum Chloroflexota; class Anaerolineae; order Aggregatilineales; family UBA3940; genus JARRJX01. Next base: position 1,535 of record JARRJX010000009.1, on the reverse strand, counting down.
GCGACGAACACCGCCGTCCACTCTGCCGGGCGCATCTCGCGGTATGGCCCCCAGGCTTTGAAAGGTGGCAGCGCCTTCAGGAACAGCAGGTTCCCCGACAGGCGCAGCGGGCCGAGCCGCAAATCGCGCCGGGCGTAGACTTCGTAGCGCTTCGACGCCGCACCCACATCGTCCAGGCGCAGCGCCAGCGGCGGGCCGCTCATGCCAGCACATACTCCTCAGCGTAAGCCAGCCACTGCTTCGGGTAGGTCTTGCCCGGCTTATCGTACGCGCCCAGCGACTTGGGGGTTCCCCGCCCCAGGTGGGTGAAGATCACGTTCCGCTCGTCGTCAAACGCGCGGTCGGCGTGCAGGTGACGCAAAGGTTCGTCTGCCGGGATCCACGATACCAACTCCGGCTCGGTATGGGTGTTGCGACAGGCGAACTCCCCATAACCATGCTCGCGCAGGGCCATCATAGCCCCGCCCCCCATATCCAATCAGTGTATGATAATATCATTGCTCAACATCAATTCGATTTCTAGCTTGTTCGCTCCAAATATGCCAGGTCAACCTGGCCATTGAACGGAGGCGCAAGCGGGGCCGATGAGACTCTAACCTTTCCAGCACTTGGTCTACAATACGTGCAGCTGATTGACCATCAGCCTTGTGCCAGAATTCCGCAATAAACCGATCATAATGTGCTGGGTTCGGGTCATCATAGTCACCACTGGCGAGCAGGTCAGCTAGGTTTTCGGCCCGGCAGGCCGCCCCTACCCAAGATGGAAAATGAACCGGTTTATCATACGACCCCGCTTCCCAGTGGCGAGAGGGACCAGGGGGCAGCGCGCAGTTCCCTCTTTGAAGCAAGTTGTTGACAGAGTCGGGGATGGGGGCCTTATCCACATCGACGTAGACAAAGGGATGGCGGAAGTAGCCAAAGTCCAAAACGCTGTGGCTGACCACGCTCAACCCCACCCCACCGTGCCGGTAACAGGCGTAGGTATCCTCCGGCTCCAGGACGGCCCCCCAGGGAAAGTCCTCCCAGAAGTGGTATTCGTGATCGCGCCGGGTGCGGTAGGAAGCGTACGCCGACGGATGCAGCTTGATCACCAGATTCATCCCGGCATCGCGCACGGCGTGGCAGATCGCACGGTAGCGGTCCAGATACCAGGCATTGTATTCCTCGCCTTTTTCCCCGAACCAGAGTTTCAACTTATCTTCAAATACCTTGATCCCCTTTGGGAAAAACACCGCCACCGACCTGGACGGATCAAGGCCATAACGAGCACAGAATTCCTCTCGATCGGGAAGGCGCTGGGAGGCAGGCAGATCGTGGGCGATAGAACCGGGGGCGGCATACTCCATCCAGGGATAGCGCTCAGCATATGTGGTCTGATACATGCGGCGGAGAAACTCGCCCTTGAGCAGCAGGGTATGGCTACCAAACGACCAGCCATCAAGACCACTCACCGTATCCACCTCGACCACCAGCTTGCCCAGCGCCAGAGACAGACGCACCAGGGTCTTGTTGTCCCGCCAGATGTCGAGCATCAC
>JARRJX010000008.1:0-21654 GCA_037388645.1 Chloroflexota bacterium | reverse complement strand
TCAATACCATCGCCGCTTCCGACACTTCAACCAGTCGCAGGGCATAAATAAGGGCAATGCCCATACCTATAGAGAAACATGCTGCAATAATCCCAAATGCTGTTGGCACCTGCTGCACAGCATTACCGAGAGCGTAGTGAGTGCTACCACCGGCCAAAACACCAACCACAAATGAGGCCGCCCTAACCAACCAGCCCGAAAATCGATTCAGGGGGAGAAGAATTGCCCCAGCAATGACAAGGTAAGCGAGTAAGATCGAAAGCCTTGCCAGCAATTGAGAGGATGCCAATAGAGGCAGCTCAGCCCGCCAGGCCAACATGAAACCGGCCAATGCGCCAACGCCAAGGAGAATCGAGTTTCCATACACGTAAGTGCTGCGCTCGATCTGCCTGGCAGTTGGGCGTCCTTCAAACAGCGACTGAAAACCCAGCCCGCCCAACACAATTAAGGCCGGAGCTGCCATCACGAGCGCGCGGGGAGGAATGCGCAAGATACGGAAAGGCGGAATCAGCCGGTAAAGGAGGGTGTATAAGCCAGCGGATTTCCCTAAAGCAAGCCAAAAGGCGAAAATCACCACAAAGGCGAGGAACCAGGCCAACAGTTTTGCGTCTTTGCCCATGAAGGCAAAGGGCACAGCCAGCATAATCATTATTCCTACATAGGTCACCCATTCCCAGAGGCCAGATACAAACTGAATACCAGGAACCACAAAGGTAACCAAGGATTTTAATGATAGAGCAAAGATGTTGGCTTGTTCGAGGTCGTATCCGCCGCTCAACGTGGTATGTGATGCCAGCACGGCAGTAGGAATAATCTGAACGGCTGAGAGGGCCATTCCTAGAGCGAGGATCGCTGCTAACCGGGAAAGAGAGCCAAGAAAACGCCGCCAACTCCCTGCTTCCAGCCCTGCCTTGACGCTAAGAAAACCACCACACAGACTCAGGAAGACCAGTGCATAAGCCGGAACAGTCGGATGACCGGTCAGGATAATCAGCGCAATTGTAGCCCCCGCCCCAATTGTGGCGATTAGATGACGATCCTCAATGGCTATGGTAATCAGCAGCCAGGCCAGCGGTACCCAGGCCAATGCGTACACAAACCACACATGTCCGGCATATACTCTCAAGATCAACGCGCCGTTAAATGCAAAGGCCACCCCACACGCCAGCGCGATCCATGGATGCAGTTTGAGACGGCGACCTAATGCATACATGCCCAGACCGGCAATCCAGGCGTGGAGAATAATCGCCCAGGAGATTGACTGATGAGGGGGAAGGAAAAGGCGCAGAAGCATTTGCGGGGGATAAAACACAAGATACTGTGGTTGTGCTAGCGCCGGGTAGCCACAGAACAGGTAAGGATTCCAGTGTGGCAGGCTGCCTGATCCGATCGAGTCAACGACGTAGTTTTCGTAAACGTAAACCTGCCCAACAATATCAATGCCAAAGAACATCTTCCCAGGCTGAGAGATTACTGGGACAAAGTACAGACCAACCAGCAGTGTGATAGTCGTGATAGCAACGAGGTTTGGGCGTGTAGACAGCCGATCGCTGACTCTCTGTAGCTGTCTGAGGATTGGCAGGCGCTCAATGATCCGATCGGCCTTCATTATGTTACATGTCCCGGATACTAGTCGGTAACCAAAGAGGACTAGGGAGAGTGTCGTCAGGGTGCGCAGTACAAGTCAACCAACCTGTGTTCTGGCACATTCACCTCATCTGTTGGGATCGATCTGGCAGGAGGCCCACCCAGCCACACTGTCACGCCAGCTCAACCTGGGAGCCTGAATCGGTCTTGGTGACCTCGATGCGGGCAGGGAAAGCTTCCTTTAATTCCTCGATGTGGGTGATGACCAGGATCAGGTCAAACTCATCCTGGATGGCGTGGATCGCCTCGACGAGACGCTCTCGCCCCTGGGTGTCCTGCGTGCCAAACCCTTCGTCGATGAACAGGGTACGAAGCTGCGCCCCGGCCCGGCGAGCCAGCAGCCGGGAGAGCGCCAGCCGGATGGCGAAGTTCACGCGGAACGCCTCGCCCCCACTGAAGGTGCCGTACTCGCGGGTGCCCAGCTCGTCGGCGATGCGGATGTCAAGCGTCTCCTTGACGCCGCCGGTCACCTTCTCGCGCTGCGTCTCAAAACGCAGGTGCATCCGGCCATCGGTCATGCGGGATAGCACCTGGTTTGCTTCTTCCTCAATCTCCGGGATGGCCGCTTCGATGATCATGGCCGGGATGCCATCCTTGCCAAAGGCCAAGCGCAGCTCTTCGTATATACCCCGTTCCTGGCCGAACTGCTGGCGATGGTCAACCAGCTCGCCCCGGCGCACGCGCAGTTGTTCCAGGGTGGTGAGCTTCTGCTGCACCGCGCCCACCAGATAGCGGGCCTGCCCTTCCTGGTCTCGCAGACGTTTCAATTCTTCTTCGCAGCGCGCCAGCTCGGCAAGCTGCTCGTCCAGCCGGGCCACCTCAGCCGAGAGAGCCTCATACAGTGCCTCGTCCTCGGCCAGACGCCCTTCCCAGTTGATCGCCTGCTCGGTCAGGCGGTCGATCTCGGCCTCGACCTCAGGAAGCGCCTCCAGCGCGCGGTCGAGGTCGGCCTTGCGCATTTCGAACGGCTGGTACTCGCCGACCGCTTCACGAGCAGCGTGGTGGGCGGCCTCGTCATAGCCCAGCTCGGCCAGTTGGGCCATCAGCTCGCCCAATTCGGCCTGCTCGTCGTCGGCATAGTCCCGGCTCGCAAGCCTGCCTTCTAGAGCGTCCAGCCTCGCCCGTGTTTCCTCCAACTCGGCCTGGGCATCGGTGGCCCGTCCCAGGCGCTCGGTCAGGCGGGCGACGTGTTCCCGCAGGGGCGGGAGATTGCGCAGCTCCTGGGTCACATCCCCAATCTCACGGCCAAGCCGGGCGCGGCTGGACTCAAGCGCCTCCATCCGTTCGCGGTTGGCGCGCCAGGTCTCCGCCTTCTCGCTCCCTTCGCGTTCCAGCCTCTCCAGCAGATCGGCCCGATGGGCATCGCTCAGGCTCTGGCCGCATAAGGGGCACAGCGGCTCGGTCACTGCCGCGATCTGGTCGCGCTGCGACGCCAGGGCATCCATATCGACTTTCAAACCTCGATTCATCCCATCCAGCTCGGCGAGCTGCTCGCGGATGCCCGCCAGCTCTTCTTCCCACTCGCCCCGCTGTCTCTCACGCTCCTCCAGCGCGGCGATCCTGTCCTGCATCTCGCCCAGGGCATCACCTTCCGGGCCGGTCGTAACCGCCCGCTCCAGGTCGTCCTGGCGTTGAAGCAGCGCCTGCTTCTGGGCCAACAGCTCGCTTTCCGCTGCCTGGATGGCGCGCCCCAGCGCATTCTGCCGCTGAGACAGTTCGTGCTGCTCCAACAGGCGCGCGCCAAGCTCCTGCTCCTGGCGACGGGCCTCTTGAAGCGCGCTGTATCCCGCCTCTATCTCGGTACGCGCTTCGATCACTTCCTGGAACCCGGCCAGGCGATCGCTCTGTCGCTCGTGCTGGGAGTGGGTAAGCTCTAATTCCTGCCGGTTCTGCTCGATGCGGCGCTGAAGGTCTATCTGCCGGACGCGCAGATCGTCACGGCTCTGCCGGGCGGTTTCCAGCTCGCGGTAGTTCAGCTCGGCGGCATGAACCTGCTCGGTGAGCGCTTCAAGACTCCGTTGGGCCTCGATCAGGTCTTCCTGATAATCCAATTTTCGTGCCAGCTCGTCGTCAATGCTGGTGATTTGCGCGTCGGTCTGCCCGACCTGGTGATCGATCTCGCGGATGCGCAGCTTGGCGTACTCTTCGTACCGCTGCCAGGCTTCCAGGCCAAGGATGTTGCTCAGCACCTCTTTGCGCTCTGCCGGGGTGCGTGTGGTGAACTCGTCGGCGTGCCCCTGCACTAGAAAAGCGGAGTTGATAAACGTGGTGTAGTCAAGCCGCAGCAGGTCGATGATCTGCTGCTGCGTCTGCCGGATCGCTTTGTCGGAGATTAACCGCCAGGTATCACCATCCTGGATGTGCACGTTCAAGGCGCTGCTGCCGCGCCCTTTGCTGGAACGCTGCCGGATGACCCGGTAGAGCTGGTCGTTCAGCATAAAAGTCAGAATGACCTGCATTTCCGTCTCGCCGAGGTGGATCAGGTCGTCATCGCGCTGAACGCGCGCCTTTCCCCACAGCGCCCAGGTCATGGCGTCGAGCAGCGACGACTTCCCCGCGCCATTCGCCCCGGCCAGGCAGGCGACGTGCAGCCCGGTCAGGTCAAGCGGAGCGGGGTCGCGGAAAGGTAAAAAATTGTGCACTTCCAGCTTCACTGGAATCACGGCAGACCAATCCCTCCCGGCACAAGCCGGGTCTACAAAACCCCCTCTGCCTGTTGAACAGGCCAGAGGGGGAGAGTAGACAGCCGGGTCAGTTGAACACGCTAGCTCAAGAACATCGGCATTCCGGCCACGTGGCGCACCTTGGGGCGGTACTGCTCGATGTCATATAACTCGCCGACGTCGACCACTTTACGCCCCTGCATGATCATGCTGATCGGGATGTCGGTGTAGATGCCGCCCCGCAGGGCAACCATACGCCCGCTCTGTCCTTTGAGGACCATATCCATCGTCATGTGGGCATAGTTGTACGCCACCATCAAGTCCAGCGAGCGCCCGCTCTGTCCTTTGAGGACCATATCCATCGTCATGTGGGCATAGTTGTACGCCACCATCAAGTCCAGCGAGTCGGGCACACCGGAGCGCATCAGATAGGCGATCTGCTGGTAGATGATGCTATCACCGGTCAGCCGCTTGATCTCCTCACCGGTGGTAAGCCCAATGCCGCCCAGCTTGCGGTGTCCGTAGTGGTCGGCTTCACCGGACTCGATGATTTCTCCCCCTTCCATGCGAGCGCCTTCGGAGATGGTCATCATAGAGTAGTGACTCGGGTTAGCCTCCCGATCCGCCACGAGGAAATTCGCCAGCTTTTCCACGTCAAAAGGCACCTCAGAGATGATCGCCCGATCCACACCCGACAGGTAAGCAGCGATCAGTGAGGTCTCACCGGAGTTACGGCCAAACAGCTCTATCACGGCGATACGCTCGTGCGAGCCGGTGCTGGTTCGCAGGTTGTTGATGAAGTCAACGCTGCGCGTGACGGCTGTGCTGAAGCCGATGCAGTAGTCGGTGCCAAAGACGTCGGTGTCCATCGTCTTGGGGATGCTCATGATCCGCACGCCTTCGTTGTGCAGCCGTTCGGCATAACTGAGCGTATCGTCACCGCCAATCGACACGATCACATCCAGGCCAAGGTGTTCGATCACTTTCAGGACGTACGGCGTGTGGTCGGTTTTCCCTTGATCGGGTGACCAGCTCTCATCGCGGAGATGCTTGGGCACGTCGTGGGCCGGGACGCGGCCCGGATTGGTGCGCGAAGTGTGTAAGAACGTCCCGCCTGTCCGGTGGATCTTTCGCACGACCATCTTGTCAAGCGCCATTATACAGCGCCAGTTCTCCTCTTCGTCGTCCAGGTTGTAATCCAACAACCCGGCCCAGCCGCGCCTCAATCCGACGATGGTGTGGCCTGCCTCAACGCCTCTGTCTACCAGGGCCTTAATGCAGGGATTAAGCCCAGGAACATCACCGCCGCCTGTCAAGATACCGATTTTCATAAGGGCATTCCTCCTCAACGCCGAAGAAAGATGTTGTGTAAACGATGCCAATCAAAAACCCGCCAGAGGAAAAGAGACGGGCTTGATAGTCTCATTGGCGCACCATTTTACCCGATTTGCGGGCGGGCACCGAATTTCTTATCTGGTTAAGATTCTCGCCAGCTCAATATGCTTCGGATTGACGGGGTGCTGCTTGCCAATCACATCCTCAAGCTTGAGGGTGACAATGTCCGTGCCATCCAGTGCCACCATTACCCCATCCTCGCCCCGTAGCAGCGCCTCCACAGCAGCCACCCCCATACGGGTGGCTAACATACGGTCAAACGCGGTGGGACGGCCACCACGTTGCACGTGTCCCAGGATCGTCACCCGCACCTCAAACCCGATGTTGTGCTGATTCAAGAACGTTTCAATCTCATGGCAGCTCAGGTTCGCCCCCTCGGCGACCAGCACCATCGCGTGGGAGTGGCCTTTCATGTAAGCCGCCTCGATCACTTCGTCCAGCTCGTCGAGCGATACCTCCTGTTCCGGGATCAAAACCATCTCCGCGCCAGACACCACACCCGCGACCGTCGCCAGGTAGCCGCAGCTCCGCCCCATCGTCTCGACCAGAAACACCCGCTCGTGAGACGAGGCGGTATCACGCAGGCGGTCGATGGATTCGAGAATCGTGTTCAGCGCCGTGTCCACACCAATCGAGCTGGCCGTTCCCCAGATGTCATTGTCAATACTGCCCGGAATGCCCACCACCTTTATCCCATGCCGGTGCAGGGCGAGGGCGCCGCTCAGGCTGCCGTCTCCGCCGATCACGATCAGGGCGTCGATGCCATGTTCGTTTAAGCGGCGAATGGCGAGCCGCTGCTGTTTCTCCTCTTTAAACTCCGGCAGGCGGGCTGTTTGCAGGATCGTTCCACCACGTTGAATGATGCCGCCCACATCCCTGGTCTCCATTCGCTCGATGTCGCCGTTGACCAGACCCCGGTATGCCTGGCGGATGCCATACACCTCCAGGCCATGATAGACGCCGGAGCGTACCACAGCCCGAATCGCGGCGTTCATCCCGGGCGAGTCACCACCACTGGTCATCACGGCAATACGTCTGATCTCGTCACTCATGGAAATCACCCCTCTGTGTTATTGATAAGTCCCAGGTGCATGACTACGATGTCGGATAAACATCAACTGCATCGGTATCGCCCAGTATCTCGACTAACTTGTCTGCCACGTGGCGATAGCTGGTCGTCACCGCCGGAAAACCGATCTCGACATCACGCCCATCCCCCATCAGGATAATCGAAAAGGTGTCCTGACCGGAACAGCTTTGTAAAGTGCCGTGGATACGCTGGATTTTCAGCGTGTCCAGCTTGTCGTCGCCGCAGCGCCTCACACGGATCAATAAGCGCAGCGGCTCCCCGGAGCCAGGCTCGACACCCTGGGGGGCTTCCATCCTCTCATCAGGTTCGGGCGCAGCAGGCGCGGCTTCTTCGACAGGAGGAGGTGGGTTGTCATCGGCAGGCGTCTCCTCGGCCTGCCAGTCGTCACGCTCAGAGGCTGGGGGCGGCGGCTCCGTTGGCTTGGCCTCCTCCCGTCCATTCCTCCCCCCATTCGCCAGGGCAGCCTCGACCAGGGGCGGGGGAGGCATCTGCTCCCAGTCCGGCTCGTCGTCCGCCTCGTAAGGTTGTGACTCATAGAGCGAAGAGGATTCCGGCGCTTCAAAAGGTGGCTCTTCGGCAAAGGGGTCGGCTGCCGCCTCGAAGGTGGTGAAATTATTGGTAGCATCCTCACACAGCAGCTTCGGCTCGCCCGACTCCGAGTCGAGTTTCCCTTTCAGAAGAAGGAGGCGATCGGGCTGCCACAGGTCGCGCGTCTCATCCCAGGTGCGGGGCCACACCACCACCTCAATATCCCCATACAGGTCTTCCAGACCGGCAAAAGCCATCGGCTTGCCTGAGCGCGTGGTGTGGGGCCGGACGTAGGTCACCGTGCCCGCCATCGTCACCTCGCGGCCATGGTCGCTCTCTGTGATCTGGGTGCTGTAGGCGGTCACGACGTTCTCAAGCTGATCGATCACGTTTTGCAGGGGGTGCTCGGTCACGTAAGCGCCCACCAGTTCACGCTCCCATTGCAGCATCTCCCGCCGCCCGACCTGCTGCGTGACCTCCGCCACCAGCACGCCACCTTCATCTGTCTCCAGCTTCACGCCTGTCGCCTCGCCGAACAGGCTCATCTGGCCGACGTCGGCGGCCTTGTGCAGGCAGTTGCTGTACCCCATGATCCGTTCAAGCGAGGCAAGCAGTATCTGCCGGTCGGCCAGGGCGTCCAGCGCGCCCACCTTGATCAGGCATTCCAGGGCGCGCTTGCCGACTTCCCGCAGGTCGACCCGGTCGCAGAGATCGCTGACACTGGCGAAGGGCTGATCCTGACGCCCGGACAGGATGGCCTGAACGGCTCCCTCGCCCACGTTCTTGATCGCGCTCAGCCCATACCGGATCGCCCGGCGTCCGCTGGGCTGCGGCTCGATAGTGAACTCGCTTTCGCTCAGGTTAACGTCAGGCGACAGCACTTCGATGCCCTGGCGGCGGCAGTCGGCGATGTATGTCCCCACCTTCTCGATGCTGCCCCGCTCGATGGTGAGCAGGGCCGTCATATACTCTTCACGGAAATGCGCCTTCAAAAAGGCGGTTTGCACGGTCAAGACCGCGTAATCGGCGGCGTGGGATTTGTTGAATCCGTAGCGCGCGAAGAACTCGATATCGTCGAATATCTTGGCCCCGGCCTCCTCTGGGATGCCGTTCGTCGGGCCGCGCTTCTGGAAGGTAGCCCGGTGTTTCTTGAGGTCTTTTTCCTTCTTCTTCGCCACCGCGCGGCGCATCAAGTCTGCGTCGGCCATGCTGTATCCAAACAGATTGGAGGCGATCTGCATGATCTGCTCCTGGTAGACGATGATGCCGAACGTCTCGTCCAGGATCGACTCCAGGGCAGGGTGATGGTAGCTGATCGCTTCCTCGCCGTGCATCCGGCGGATGTAGGCCGGGATGTACTCGATCGGGCCGGGGCGGAACAGAGAAATGGCCGCGATGATGTGCTCGAAGCGCGAGGGCTGCATCTCGGTGAGCACGCGCCTCATCCCGGACCCTTCAACCTGGAAGACGCCTCCGGTATCGCCTTCCGAGAGAAGCTGAAACGCCTTATCCAGCGCCTCGTTGTGCTCCGGGTCGTCGGGGCGGTGCCGGTAGGGGATGTTGCTCAAATCGTAGTGGTAGCCGTGATAGCGCTCGATAAGCTCCGCCGCTTTGCGCATGATGGTCAGCGTGCGCAGCCCAAGGAAGTCGACCTTCAGCAGCCCAATGGATTCCACGATCTCCATCGGCCACTGCGAGATCACTCCCAGCCCATCGCCCTCGTCGCCTTTAGTCGGGCGGTTCAGCGGGATGTACTCCACCAGGGGCTTGTCGGCCACCAGCACCCCGGCGGCGTGGGTGCTGGCATGGCGGGAAATGCCTTCCAGTTGGCGCGCGGTATCGATCAGCCGGGCGACATAGGGGCGATCCTGGTCTTCGTAGGCGGCCCGCAAATCCGGCACTTCTTCGAGGGCTTTGTCGATGGAAACCGCTTTGCCAGGGATGGCCGGTATCAGGCGGGCCAGCTGGTCGACCTCTCCCAGGGGGATATCCAGCGTGCGAGCCACGTCCCGCAGCGCGGCCCGCGCGCCCAGCGTCCCAAAGGTGATGATCTGGGCGACTTTCTCCTCGCCGTACTTGTGCACGCAGTAATCGATCATCTCCGCCCGGCGGTCGTCCGGGTAGTCCAGGTCGATGTCGGGCATGCTGACCCGGCCTGGGTTCAGGAATCGCTCGAAGATGAGGCCATTTTGCAGCGGGTCGATGTTGGTAATCCCCAGCGAATAGGCCACCACCGAGCCTGCGCCAGAGCCGCGCACGTTCCACCAGATATCCTGTTCGAGGGCAAATTGGCACAGGTCCCAGACGATCAGGAAGTAGGTATCAAACCCCATCTCGTGGATGATCTTCAGCTCGTGCTCCAGACGGCTCTGCACCTCGGCGCTCTCCGCCTGCTCCCCATAACGCTGGCGCAGTCCGCTTTCGCACAGGTGGCGCAGATAGCTCTGGGCGTCATATCCCTCCGGCACCGGGAAGTTGGGGAGCTTGTAGGTCTTGTCGTCCAGGTTCACGTCGCACATCTCAGCGACCTTCAGCGTGTTGTGCACCGCCTCAGGCACCTCGGCGAAGATGTCCATCATCTCCTGGGGCGAGCGCAGGTAATAGCTGTCATCGCTGAAGCGCAGCCGTTTGGCGTCGCTGACCAGGTTGCCCGTCCCGATACACAGCAGCACGTCGTGCGGGTTAGCGTCCTCCCGGCGGACGTAATGCACGTCGTTCGTCGCCAGGAAGGGCACGTTCGCATGGGGGGCCAGCTCCAACAGCGCCCGGTTGACCTGGTGCAGCTCCGGGATGTCATGCTCCTGCAGCTCAATGTAGAACCGGTCGGGGCCAAACACGTCCAGGTACCAGCCCAGCTCGCGCCGGGCCGCTTTTTCCTTTCCTTGTGCCAGCATCTGGGGAATCGACGCTGCCAGGCAGCCCGACGTGCAGATCAGCCCCTCGGCGTGCTCCGCAAGATAGTCTTTGTCCACACGCGGCTTGTAATAAAAGCCATCAAGCTGTGAGGCGCTCGCGATCTTGAGCAGATTCTGATAGCCGGTCTGGTTGGCCGCGATCAACAGCAAATGGTAGCTCCTGCTGTCCTTTTGCGGGTCGCGGTCGGCCATCGCACGCGGGGCGAGGTAGGCCTCCATGCCGATGATCGGCTTGACCCCGGCAGCCTTGCAGGCACGGTAAAACTCGATCACCCCATACATCGCGCCGTGATCGGTGATGGCAAGGGAATCCATCCCCAGCTCAACCGTGTGCGCGACCAGCTCTTTGATGCGGCTCATGCCGTCCAACAGCGAATATTCGGTGTGGACGTGCAGATGGGCAAATGACATGTGACCTCGTATAGGACGACTGATTTGGCATGCGGTGTTTGGTGGCGGTAGTATACCACGATTTGACCTGCCAGATGGGGATTCACGCCGCTCTTAAAGAGTTTTTAAAATTCGCCGCCGACCCGCGCCGCCCAGCAGGTCAGCTACCTCAAAAAGACCCCGCGCCGGGGGCCTTTAAGTTTGGGTCTGCTTTGAAGGGGCAGTCAGTCCTCTTCTATGTCGATCAGGCCGATCCGGATGGCGTACTTGACCAGCTCGGTGCGGCTGTGCAGGCCAAGCTTACGCATGATGTTCTCTCGATGCCGGGCCACCGTGCGTGGGCTGATGTCCAGCTGCTCGCCGATCTCCCGGTTGACCATCCCCTCGCCCAGCAAGGTCAGCACCTCCTGCTCCCGCTCGGTGAGCTGCGCGCCGGGGTCTTCTCCCTTCTCGTCCTTGTCGCTGTGCATGTAATCGCGGAGCAGGAGCCGGGCGACCGAGGAATGCAGGTAGACCTCCCCGCGCGCCACCGCCCGGATGGCGATCATCAATTCCTCCGGCGCGGCGCTCTTGGGAATGTAACCAGAAGCGCCGGAGTTGAGCATCTCAAAAAAATACTCGCGCCCCTCGTGGATCGTCAGGGCCAGCACCGCCGCCTGCTGGCTGGTCTGTTTCATCAGGCGGGTTGCCTCCAGGCCATCCATTCCCTCCATGGTGATGTCCATCAACACCACGTCCGGCTGAACCACCTCCAGCGCTTGAAGCGCTTCAAGACCATTGCTGGCCTCTCCGACAACCTCCATGTCGTTCTGCGCTTCGAGCAGGGCACGAATCCCGGAGCGCACCACGTCGTGGTCATCCACTAACAGCAGTTTGATGGGGTTCTGAGACGACATTACGATCTCCTGACGCCAATGGCACTATGGCACAAATCGCCGTTCCCCGCCCTGGCGCTGAGGTTATTTCGAGCACCCCACCAACCGAGGCGATCCGCTCGCGCATGCCGACGATCCCCCATGCGCCGCTTCCGGGTGGGTTCAACGCCTGTTCCTGGCTGAATCCAACGCCCTGGTCGACGATTTCCAGGGTCACGATGGGTGGAGTAAACGCCAGGTTGACCCTGGCGGCATCCACCTGGGCGTGTCGGGCGACGTTGGTCAGCGCCTCCTGGGTCACACGGAAGAGCGCTGTCTCCATATCCCGCGACAGTCGGGTTCTGCGCCCCTGTATCTTGAAGTCGACCTGCAAGCCGAGTCGTATATCAGCCTGATCGCACAGCCAGTGAACGGCAGCCGCCAGCCCCAGGTCGTCAAGCTGCGCCGGGCGCAGGTCGGTGACCATACGGTTCAGGTCGGCAAACGCCTGGCAGATCAGCATTTCCAATGCGTGGATTGCCTCCTGCGTGGCTGGCCTGTCGTCGGCCAGGATGGATTGAAGCGCCGCCACCTGGTAGCGGATCGCCGAAATGGTCTGCCCGGTTTCGTCGTGCAGTTCCCGCGCGATCCGCGCCCGCTCCTGCTCCTGGGTGGAGACGGTTCGCCTGAGCAGCTCTGCTTGCAGCGCCGCGCGCTGCGCGATCTCCTGCCTCGCCAGGTCTTGCGCTCTCATCTTCGCCGCGTTCGCCGATTCAAGGTCCCGGCGGCGCTGTCGATCGAGGGCGCGCAGTGCGCCCACCAGCCCAAAAGTTGCCGTCACCGCCCCGGCTGTACGCAGCAGTTGGATGGGAAAGCCAAACCATTCCTGAAAGACCACCGAGTTGTAGACGTTCGCCGGGAAGAACGCGCCCGGCGCGGGGGCGCTCTGCCCGATCAAGCCGTATGTAGCCAGCGCGACCCCCGCTACCAGCCATCCACTGGCGACGGCTCTCTGCCCTTGGCGGCGGTAGCGTTGCGACTGGACGATCAGCCCGGCACCCCCCAACAGCCCGCCGGTCACCCCCAGGCTGTAGCGTGTCCAGGCGTCGAGAGCAGGCTCGACCACGTCCCACGCAGGGGCAAACCTGCTGATGATCCGCCATGCGCCCAGGCAAAAAACCACAGCCAGGAGCACCGTCCAGCGGAGCTGGCACGATCGGACCGCCAGCAGCATCTGAATGCCAAAGCAGCACAATAGTAAAAATGAAAAGGCCAGGGTGCCGACCCGGAGGACTTCGAGGGCCAGGGGCGGGGAGGTCCCCACCACCCACATGCCGCTCCGAAAGAACATCTCGAGCCATTCATGCAGCCCATGAATTAACGAAAAAGCGGCCAGGGCAGCCATTGCGCGGCTGACCTGGCTGTCCCGGACGTGCCCTCCAGAGGCGATGACGAGGGCCAGGCCCATCGAATAAAAGGCCAGGCCATAGACGAAGAATATTGGGATGATTGGGTCAACGAACGGCAATTCCATCTCGTTCTACGATAACGTCGTCAGCGACATCGTTTACGCCAATAGATCAGTATATTGGAGGTATCGTCGTGATGGCAGTCTGCTCAAACGTCACAAACCAGATCAGCCCGGCCAGCAGGAGGATGGTCATGAAAATGGCGAACGGGACAAACCGCTTCATTCGTTTGCGGTAGATGTCAGGAGGCGGAGGCTGGGGGGTTTCCCCCTGCTCGATTGCCTCCAGTTCCAGGACGTGTTCTTCTTCCATGATCTCGCGGCTGATCTTGCCGGAGAAAATGCTGAGATTCCGGCGGGCGACCAGTACGTTATACATGTGCCAGATGATGATCGCCAGCACCGCCAGCAGCGCCTCGTTGCCGTGCGCGGTCTTCGCCGCCGGGATCGCCTCGCCAGGCAAAAAGCGGGTCGTCGCGATCGGGTTCCACAACATGAACCCGGTCAGGATCATGACGCCCATGCCCCAGATGACTGCCCAATACTCCAGCTTTTCCCCAAAGTTGAAACGCCCCATCCGGGGGTGCTTCTTACTCAGCCCCAGGTTGAAGGCCATCGTCTTGATCAGGTCGGTGAAATCCGAGAACCGGGGCAGCATGTAGGGGGGCTGCCCCAGCACGAACAGCTTGTATGTGATCGAGCCGCCGTGGTAGATGCCCGTCGCCATCAGCACCGTGGCGAACACCCGGTGGATGATCCGCACCGTCTCGATGCCTCCCAACAGGGCAATCATCGATTCGGCAAGGTGGTTCTGCGCAAATTTCTGCGGCAGGCCGGTCGACGCCAGCCCGATGAACGAGATGAGCAGGATGATGTGCTCGATCCGTTCGGGCCATCGAAAGCGGAAGATCATTTTGCGGTCGGATTCAGGCGTGCTCTTCTCAGTCGACATCGACGATCTCCTCTTCCTGCTCCTCTCCCTCCTTATGCGAAGGGCCCCAGAATCGCCTGAAAGCATCGGGGATGATCACGATCAAGAAAAACCCTAATATCCCTGGGATAAAGACCTTGTAAAAGAGATTCACATAATAAACCAGCGGATACTTGTCGGGTGATGGTTCGTAGTGGCTGAGCCACGCCGTCGAGAAATTGGTGGTGGCGTCAGGGTGGCAGCGTCGGCATGTTGCGATCAGGTTCTGGTGCAGCACAGTCGATTCGGGGTCGTCTGGTGCGCGGATGTTGTGCACGCCGTGGCAGTCGTAACAAACGGCCTTATTGACTTCTGCGTTGGGGTCCTGCTGCTCGAACAACGTGACGGTCGTGCCGTGGAAATCCGACACGTAACTGTTAAAGACGTTGGTCGAGATGCCATATTTGTTCATCAGCTCCTTGTTCGCATGGCAGCCCGCGCAAAGCTCTGGGGAGCGGATTCGGAACAGGTTGGTAGTTGGATCGCTGATGTTGTGGACACCGTGACAGTTGATGCAGGTGGGCACATCCGGGTTCGACTCTTGAAGCAGTGCCGAACCATGCACGCTGTCTTTATATTCTGCGAAAATGTCGGTGTGGCAGGTGCCGCAGGTCAGCGAGATCTCTGCACGCGGCACGCCCGGCTTATGGACGTCGTGATAGCCATGGCAGTCCACGCACACCGCCGCGTTGGTATTGCCTGCTGCCATCGCAACCGCGTGTACGCTGTCGCTGCCCAGTTCCGCCTGATAGGAATGGCATCCCTCGCATCGAGCGTTTAGCTCCAGGCGCAAATCACGAGGCGTCGCGTAAGGCCCGCTCTCGTGTGGGAAGGGATGCTCGCCGTGGCAGTCATAACAGGAAAGGTAGCCGCTTGGGTTGCTGGAGCCATGAACCGAGATGTTGAAAGCGTCGAGATCGAAGTCGACGCTGCGCTTTTCACCGTTCCCGAACACTAGGGTGGCATCGCTGCCGTCGTGGCAGTCCAGGCAGCGTTGATCGAAACTATCCTTGCCCTCGCCCCCATCGTCACCCCCACCGTCCTGTGCGCGGATGGGTTGGACGCCAAGCAGGACCATGGCAGCTACAACGAAGCCGACAAGCCCCCACCATCGTAGTCGCATAAGACCTCCAGATCAGGCAGCAAGGGCAGGAGGGAGGTCCTGCCGGATGAACGGTTAGGAAGCAATTCTACTTTAAGGTGGATGATCCGGCACATTCTCCCACCGGACTTAGTGTTAGTATGGGTCAAATCACCCATAGAGACAAGGTGCGGAAGATCAGCTTTCGCCTGGGATAAATGTCACAATATGACATTCGTCCCAAACCCACATGATCTTTGTCACTCTTAATCCGCTACCATTACGTCAATACTGAAAACGTCAGGCGATGGGTTAAACAACCCATAAAACAGCGGGGAGAATCCTTCTCCTTGCTATATACAGCCCTACCCTGGATAATGAAGCAATATCTCGCCCTTTGAGCCAAGAGAAAGGAAAGCCGCCTATGCCCGCTAGATCCACGCACCGGATGATTGGGGTGGTGGCATCGCTGCTGGTTCTGGTTGTGCTCGTCGCCGCATGTGCTGGCCCGGAGGGGACCGAAGGCCCCCAAGGCCCTGCCGGGCCTCCTGGGCCGCAAGGCCCAGCCGGGCCACCGGCGGAGTCTGGAGGCGCGGTAGCCAATTACGTGGGCAGTCAGGTGTGTGCCCAATGCCATCAAAGCACCTACGAGTCCTTCATGCAGACCGGGCACCCCCACCAGTTAACCCAGGTCGTCGACGGACAGCCGCCAGAATACCCGTTTACGCAGGTTCCCGATCCGCCGGAGTGATATACCTGGGATGACGTCTCATACGTGGTCGGCGGGTTTGCCCGTAAAGCCCAGTTCATTGACCAGGACGGATACCTGATCACCGGTGATGCCCAGTACAACCTGAAGAACGAGGTTCTCCATATGGGTCCGGAGTGGGTCAGCTTCCACGCGGGTGAATCCGAGCTGTCCTACGATTGTGGGGCCTGCCACACGACCGGATATCGGGCGAACGGCAATCAGAACGACCTGCCGGGCATAACCGGAACCTGGGCCTTGGATGGCGTTCAGTGCGAGGCCTGCCACGGCCCGGCCAGCGCCCACGTCCAGGATCCCACTCGAGTGCGACCGGTGGTCAACACCGACTCATCCCTGTGCCTTGGCTGCCACACCCAGGACACGCCTGCCCTGGCGGACGAGAGCGGCACCTTCATTAGCGCTCACGAGAGCTACCCTGATGTTTTCGTCTCGAAGCACACCGCGCTGGATTGTGTCGACTGCCACAACCCCCACGCCACCACCCATTACCGCGACAATGGAGGGGTGAGCGAATCGGGGATTAACACCGCGTGCGTGAGCTGCCACTGGCAGCAGGAGACGTTCTACCCGCAGCAGCACTTGGCGCTGGAATGCACCCACTGCCACATGGCACGCACGGTTGTGAATACCTACGGCGACCCGGAGACCCTGACCGGCGACTTCCCCAGCCACATGTTTGCGATCAATCCCTTCGAGGAGCAGCAGTTCGTCGAGACCGACGAGGGGCTGGTTTCCCAGAATTTCACCACCGTGCCGATCGCGCGGGCCAGGTTGGCCCGACGTTCGCCACGACTGAGGGCGAGTAACTCGACAGCGCCTTTCTATTGCTCAACCAGCACACGACCTCCCAGCCGCGCTACCGCTGGGAGGTCTTATTGTTTGTCGTGTTGAGCCATCCCGCCCCAGCCTAGTGTTCAGGCACCCCCATCGACTTCCTGGCTAAGCGCCCCCCGATGCGGCATACTTTTTACAGGGGGCACCGGATGGCACGAAAAAAGAGCAAACCCGAAAAACCCGAACCGCAGCAGCCCAAAAAGGCGGCGAAGCGCGCCAGCAAATCCCCCGCCAAGCTACGCGACCCCTGGACGCCCTGGGGAAAGTGGGCCAAAGCGCGCCGCGAGCGCATCGAGCGGCGTCAGCGCGAGCGGGAAGAGCGCCGCCTGCAGCGGCAGCAGGCTCGCCGCAGACGCCGGATGCGGCGCAGGATACGCGTCGCGCGCGGGTTCGTCTTCCTGGGCCTGATCGTGCTGGCCGTTGGCATTGCCGGGCTGGTCTTTCTGGCGATTGGCCGCCCGTATCCCTGGGATATCGTCGAGGACGTGGAGCGCGCCCAAGAGATCAACCAGGCCCTCGACGACCAGCAGGCGCGCTGGGACAGCCTGGGGATTACCCATTACACCATTGAGGTCACCTATCAAAAAGAGGCGACCCGCTGCGGCCCGACCGTGGTCGAGGTCAGCCAGGGCCGTGTCCTCTCTCAAACCGGGCAGAGCGGCACACACTGGTTCCCGCCGGAGACGTGCGACGCTCTGCTCGACGCCCTGCTGATCGGCGAGTCATACAACTGGCTCACCCGGCAGCTCGCTGACTTCCGCCCATGTCGCACCTATCTATCCGTTGAATTCGACCCCGATTTTGGCTATCCTGTCCGCGCCAGCGGCGGGGTCTACGAGCATTCTCTGATCTACGTTACTACTGAAGACCCGCCCGGCACCCGCTGGGAAGTCACCTGGCAAGACCTGCGCCCGTTGGAAGAGGAGTGAACCGGCCCAATGCCTGAGCTGCCTGAAGTCGAGATCGTCGTACGCGGCCTGCGCCCTGACCTCACCGGACGCCGGGTCGTGTCGGTCGAAAGCACCTGGCCCCGCCTGATTGTCGATTGGCCCCTGGAAGCGTTCGCCGCCCGCCTGATCGGGCAGCAGATCGCCGGGCTGCGGCGGCGCGGCAAGTACATCATCTGCGATCTGAGCGACGATACGCTGCTGATCCACCTGAAGATGACGGGCCGCCTGTATGTCGTCGCACCGGAGGAGTCCAACGAGTCCGACCGCTGGCTGCGCGTCGTCTTCGGCCTGGACGATGGGCGCGAGCTGCGTTTTTCAGACCTGCGCAAGTTCGGGCGGGTCTATCTGGTGCCGGACGCCGGGCAGGTGGTCGGCAAGCTCGGCCCGGAGCCGCTCTCCGACGAATTCGATCTGGAAGTGTTTTGTAACCTGCTCAAGGGGCGGCAGGGCACGATCAAGCCGCTGCTGATGAACCAGGGTTTCGTGGCTGGGATCGGCAATATCTATGCCGACGAGGCGCTCTGGCAGGCGCAGATTGACCCCCACCGTAAGGCGGATACACTTAAAGAGGATGAGATCGCGCGCCTGTATCATGCGATTCGCTCGGTGCTGCAAGCAGGCATCTATCATGAGGGCGCGAGCATCAACTGGTATCGCAAGGCGGACGGCTCGACCGGCGAATACCAGGAGCATTTCAATGTTTATGATCGGCAACACGAACCCTGTCCTCGCTGTGGAACACCGATACGGAAGGTCAAGCTGGGTCAACGGGGCACGCATTATTGCCCCACCTGCCAGGTCTGACCACCCAGCCGCCCGGCGAGAGACACTCTAAAGCGTGCCGAAGGAGAGAATTCGATGACAGGCGAAACACTGATAGTGGCGCTGCCCTTTCTGGCTCTGATCCTGGCGAGCGTCTCCATCGCCGGGCTGTGGCTGTGGTGGAACGCCACCAAGGAACAGCCCCCGGAGGAAATGGACGACCGGCTTGGGGCGTTGACCGGGCAGAAAGAATCAAAGCCGGGGCAGGAGGCCGCCGGAGAAGAAGACCCGACCGTCGGCCAGCTTTTCAGCCGGATCGTCGGCACGGTCCAGTCGGCGATGCCCGCCTCAAGCAAACCTGAACCGGCCCCGCCCAGCACCCAGCCAGCTGCTCCCCCGCTGAGTGACGGGGAATCGGTCGAGGTGATGCGCATCCTGCGCGACCTGGCAAGCGGCGGCCTGATTGTCGAAATCAACGGCCAGCGATACTATCACTTAAGCCAGATCGCCGACCCACAGCTCAGGCGTCGTTTTCTGGGGAATGCGCAGTCGCTTGCTCAATTCACCCAGGGTGCCGAGGCTGGCATCTTCAGCCCGCCACCCATGGCCGGGCCACCGCCTGAAAGCCCAACCCCACCGCCCATCACGACCGGCCCGCCAGGGCCAAGGCCCAGCGTGCTGCGTCGGGGTGCCGCCGAGCCGGAAGAAGCGGAGGAAGGGCCTAAGACTATCGCCGACCAGATCGAGGAGCTGCTTCAGTATCGCCTTACCCTCACGCCCGCCCTGTCAGACCGTTCGATCCACATCCGCCCTGCGGTTGATGGGGGGGTGCGCATCGAGGTCGATGGCAGGTGGTACGGCGGCGTGGACGATGTCGAAGACGCGGATATCCAGGCGTTCATCCGCTCGACTATCCACGAATGGGAGGCGCGCCAGTAGCGGCGAATCGCCCCGGCAGGTGTGCCTGTGTGGGGGCTGGCTCTGCATGACTGCGATAACGAGGAAGGGATAATACGGGCGTGAGTGAGGGTTCCTCAACGAAAGTCGCCCACGTGGCGAATATGCACAAGCGCGTCGTGACCGATTTCATGAAGCGGCGCAACGTGGTGGCCTGTGGGATCGGCTACAAGATTCGTGGTAGCGTGCGGACTGACGAGCCTTGCGTGATGGTTTCCGTCACCCGGAAGCAGCCCGCCGCCAGCCTCTCCTCCAGCGACCTCATCCCGGCGCAGGTGGACGACGTCTCGACCGACGTGATAGAAACTGGGCAGATCGTCGCCCTGGGCATCGACCGGCTGAGCGCGCAGCGTCCGGTGCGCCCTGGGATGTCGATCGGACATCGGCTGGGCACGGCGGGCACGGTAGCCTGCCTGGTGCGCCACGAAGGCAAGGTTTTCCTCGTATCGAACAACCACGTGCTGGCACTGCTCAACAAGGGCAAAGCGGGCGACCTGATTTTGCAGCCCGGTCCGGGCGATGGAGGCACGCTGGAGGATGCGTTAGGGCGGTTAGCCACGTACGAGCCTTTACACTTCCTGGACGAAGCGCCCACCGAGGTGGACACCCGTCCCAGCCGCGCCGGCCTGTGGAGCTGGCTGGCCGGGCTGTTCGGCAGGGGGACGACCTTTGGCACCAAGAGCGGGCACCCGGAGCCGACCGTAACCGTCTCGACCAACACCGTCGACGCTGCCCTTGCCAGCCCGCTTGAGGACATCGTGTTCAGCGCCAACATCGTCGACATTGGCGGGCCGCCCGTGGGGATCGTTCCCCCGCGGTTGGGGCTGCGGGTGATCAAGAGTGGCCGTACCAGTGGGATCACCGAGGGCATCATCGTCCAGACGAACGTCACCGTCGACGTCGCCTATGAAGGACGCCCGGCGCGCTTCGTCGACCAGTTCATGGTGTCGCCGCTCGATTTTCTCCAGGGAAGCGCCTTCAGCGAGCGGGGTGACTCCGGTTCTCTTGTTCTCAACTACCAGCGTGAGGCGGTCGGGCTGCTGTTCTCAGGCTCGGCCACCGTATCCGTTGTCAACCCGATTGACGCCGTATTGTCTGCCTTACAGGTCGACCTGGTGACCATGCCCGAATGAGCTTCAGGCGGCCTGCTTTTCTACACCACATTCGAGGGGGAATACGCCGATGACCGAACGTGAGATTACTGATATTGTGATCCTGGGCGCGGGGCCAACCGGCCTCTTCGCTGCCTTCTATGCCGGGATGCGCGAGATGAGCACCAAGATCGTCGAGGCGCTTCCCCAGCCCGGCGGGCAGCTTGCCGTGCTCTACCCGGAGAAAACCATTTATGACGTGGCTGGGATACCGAGCATCCTGGCAAAAGACCTCGTGCGCGACCTGGTCGAGCAGACCTCCAAGTGGCACCCGCAGTTTTTCTATGGGGAGCACGCTCAAAACCTGACCCGCGAGGAGGACGGCACCCTCGTCCTGACCACCGACAAACAGACCCTTTATGCGCGCGCCGTGATCATCTGCGGCGGCATCGGTGCCTTCCATCCTAATAAGCTGAAGATCGAGAGCCTCAATCGTTTTGAAGGCAATGGCGTCTATTATTTCGTCCAGGACAAAAAGCCGTTCTATAAGAAGCGGCTGCTGGTCGTCGGCGGCGGCGACTCTGCCGTCGACTGGGCGCTGAATCTGAAGGACTATGCAAAAAGCGTGACGCTGATCCATCGGCGCGAGGGCTTCCGGGCGCATCCCAGCAGCCTGACCGATCTGATGAACTCGTCAGTGGACGTGCGGCTGTGGCACGAGCTGCGCGAAGTGCACGGCGACGACCACATCACCTCGGTCACCATCTTCGACACCCGCACCGATGAAGAGACCACGCTGGAGGTCGACGACATCTTGATGAACTTGGGCTTCAAGGCCGACCTTGGCCCGATCAAGGACTGGGGGCTGGAGCTTGATAAGCGGTATCTGGTGGTGAACTGCCGCCATGAAACCAGCATGCCCGGCGTGTATGCCGCCGGTGATATCAGCCGTCAGGAAGGCGTCGAGCCGTTGAACCTGATCTCGGTCGGGTTCGGCCATGCGGCGGTCGCCGTCAACCACGCCTACAGCTATGTCACCGGGGGGAAGGTGTTCCCCGGCCATTCGTCGGAGATGCGCCTGTAACGCCTGACCGTCAGAATCGTCAATTACACAGGGAACGAAGGGCGCTGTATACAGAGGTGCAGCGCTTTTCTCTATGAGGGCGGCGGTTCCTCCTCATTCTCCGGGGTGGGCGTTTGGGGCGCAGCCCCAAGCTGGCGCAGGCCGATGATCTGCCAGGGTTCATCGTCCGCCTCCGGTGGCGCGAAGGTCGCCATGTAGGCGTTTTG
>JARRJX010000007.1:0-12889 GCA_037388645.1 Chloroflexota bacterium | reverse complement strand
GATATGGGGCTGGTCGACGTCGAGAAGTTCGAGCTGGTCGACCTGTTCGTCGAGAGCTGATGCCTGGGTTGGCTGAGGAAAACGTGTGAGGCGGGGCAGGGCAGATTCGTTCCTTTTGGGGCACGGGCCACCGGATCGAAATACCGACCTGCCAGCCTCATTGACACACCTCCAATGTTTGTCTACAATATCGCTAAATAAGGCCATCGATTAAATCAGACGCTGTGGGGGAGAGACTCCATCATTTGGAGCGCCGAAGGGGCAAACCTGGCCCGGCTGTGACGCCAGGCGAAACTCTCAGGCACCCAGGACCGCGCAGCGCTGGAACTCTGGAAAGTTGATGGTGCCTCGGCAGCATCACCACACCGACGGGGCAAACCCCACCAGGGGTGAATCTCTCAGGTTCATGACAGGGGACATGCAGCGAGCCGTGATGCTGCATGTCTCCTTTTGGTTTTGTCAGACGATGGGTATGATTTACACTCAACAAAAACATACCAGGAGATGAAATAATGCGTAGTTTTGCAGGACGTGACATCCTTTCGCTGAAGGAATTCGAGCGGCACGAATTCTTCCGCTGCTTTGAAGTCGCCGAGCGGCTGGAGCCGCACGCGCGCGACCGCCGTAACGGCGACCTGCTCAAGGAAAAGACACTGGTCGTCGCCTTCTACCAGCCCAGCACCCGCACCCGCCTGGCGACCGAGGCGGCCATGCACCGCCTGGGCGGCCACGTCACCGGGTTCGCCGACGCCAAGATGACCCGCGCCGGGGACTTCTACCAGGAGGGCATCCAGGACACGGTGAAGATGCTGGAGTATTACGGCGACGTGATCGCGATGCGCCACTTCCAGCAGGGTGCCCCCCACGAAGCCGCCTACCACGCCAGCATCCCGGTGATCAACTGCGGCGACGGCTGGGGCGAGCATCCTACCCAGGTGCTGACCGACATGTTCACCATCTGGCGGGAGCACGGCAGGCGGCTGGACGGCCTGAACTGGGTGTTGATCGGCGACATGCGGATGCGCACCATGCACAGCATCAGCTACGCGCTGAGCAAGTTCGATCACCAGGCCTACGTCATCTCGCCGGACGAGATGTACTTCCTGCCGGAGTTCGAGGAAGAAGTGGTCGAGATGGGCTTCAACTTCGAGCGCAAGGAGCACATCGACCAGGTGATCGCCCAGGCCGACGTGATCTACATGGAGCCGGTCGTCCAACCCGACTACACCAAGTCCCGCGTGGAGGCCACCGACGACAAAGGACTCACCCCCAGCAACTACCAGGTCACCAAACAACTCCTCTTCGAGAGAGCCAAAAAAGACGCCATCGTGCTGCACTCGCTGCCCCGCCAGGACGAGCTGCTGATGGACGTGGACACCACCCGCCACCAACGCTACTGGGTTGAAGCTTACAACGGCGTCCTGATGCGGATGTCGCTGCTGGCCCTGGTCCTGGGCGCAATGGAGTAACACCCATCATCTCATAAAAGGGGCGTGCCGCACACGCCCCTTTATTTCCGGTCTAAGAAACCAAAATCACCAGAAAACGAGGACGCTATGCAAACTTACCTGGCCGGGCGTGACATGATCACGACCCAGGAATGGACGAGGGACGAGCTAGATACCGTGTTCGAGGTGGCCTCCGACCTCAAGCGCAGGCGTGCGCTGGGCGAGCCACATGCGCTGCTTCGGGACAAAGTGCTGGCGATGCTCTTCTTCTTCTCAAGCACCCGCACCCGCGTCAGCTTCGAGGCGGGCATGGCCCAACTGGGCGGCCACGCAGAGTACATCGACAGCCGCACCACGCAGATTTCTCACGGCGACACCGGCAAAGAGATCGGCGAGATCATCGGGCGCTACTGCGACGGGATCGCCATCCGCCAGGTGGACTGGGGCATCGGCAACACCTACATCACCGGCGTGGCCGAGCACAGCCGCGTGCCGGTGCTCAGCATGCAGGACGACTTTTACCATCCCTTCCAGGGGTTGGCCGACATGCTGACCATCTTCGAGCGCTTCGGGCGGGACGTGCGCGGACGGACGATCAACATCTCCTACGCCTACGCCTCCAGCTACCAGAAGCCGCTCTCCGCGCCGCAAAGCCTAGCCCTGCTGGCGAGCCGCTACGGGATGAACGTGCGGCTGACACGCCCACCGGAGTTCAGGCTGATGCCCGACATCGTCGCCCAGGTGCAGGACAACGCCCGCCAGTCCGGCGGCTCGGTCGAAATCCTGGAGGACTTCGACGCCGGGTTCAAAGACGCGGACGTCGTCTACGCCAAAAGCTGGGGCGCAATGCTGACCACCACCGACGAGCAGGAATCCTTCGAGATCGGCAAACAATACACCGACTGGATCACCGACGAGCGGCGGATGGCACTCACCAAGGGCGGCGAAGGCATTTACATGCACCCGCTGCCCGCCGACCGCAACATCGAGGTGGCCGACGCCGTCATCGACGGGCCGTTCAGCGCGGTGTATGACGAAGCCGAAAACCGCCTGCACGTGCAGAAAGCGGTGATGGCGCTGACGATGCGCTAATAAGGTGCAGGCCCTGGGTGGGCCTGCACGATCAGCATTGTCTCACCGTGTATCTACGTCAACCGGCAAGGTTATTAGGAGGTGCAATGAGCGGAGGAAAGCTGGCGGCGATTGCCATCGGCGGCAACTCGCTGATCCAGGACAAACACAAACCCGACGTCCGCTATCAGTGGGATGCCGTGCGAGAAACCTGCACACACGTCGCGGAGATGATCGCACAGGGGTGGAACCTGGTTATCACGCACGGGAACGGGCCGCAGGTGGGCTTCATCCTGCGGCGCTCCGAGCTGGCCGCGGGGGAGGTCCACACCGTGCCCCTCGACATCATCGGGGCGGACACCCAGGGATCGATCGGGTACATGCTCCAGCAGGCCCTCTCGAACGAGTTTACCCGGCGCGAGCTTGACCGGCGCGCCGTCTCCGTCGTCACCCAGGTGCTGGTCGAGCCTGACGACTCGGCGTTCGACCACCCGACTAAAGGGATCGGCGGCTACCTATCAGAGGAGGACGCCCAGCAATTTCGTGACCAGGGATGGACGGTGATCGACGATGCCGGGCGCGGCTTCCGCCGGATGATCGCCTCGCCCCAGCCCCGGCAGATCATCGAGCTGGATGCGATCAACGACCTGCTGAGGCAGGGCTACGTCGTCGTCGGGGTAGGTGGCGGCGGCATCCCGGTCGTGCGCAATCGCAAGGGCGAACTGCGCGCAGCCCCACCTTCTGTCATTGACAAAGACCGGGCGACCGCACTGCTGGCGACCGGAATCGACGCCGACCTGTTCTTAATCTCGACGGCGGTCGAGCGGGTCGCCTTGAACTACAACCAACCCAATGAGCGGTGGCTCGACCGGATGACGGTGAAAGAGGCTCGCCAATATATGGAAGAAGGTCACTTTGCACCAGGGAGCATGATGCCTAAAATAGAGGCTGTTATCGGGTTCCTGGAACGAGGTGGCAAACAGGCCTTGATTACCAATCCAGCGAACATCGCGCGGGCTTTAGCGGGGGAAACCGGGACCTGGATAACCCCCGATTAAACGCCACACGCATAGAGCTATACCATATTAAGGTTAAGGAGGAGTTATGACTCGCAAGCGTTCACTGATGTTGCTGTTTTTCCTCTCCGTCTTGATGCTTCTGGCTGCCTGCCAGCCAGCCGCACCAGCCACTGAGGAAGAGGCTCCTGCAGAGGAGGAAGCTCCGGCGGAAGAGGTTCCCGCCGCAGAAGAGGAAGCTGGTTACCAAATCCCCGACGTCGAAGATGGCATGTTCAACGTAGCATACGTCTACATCGGCCCCCACGACGACGGCGGCTGGAGCCAGGCCCATGACGTGGGCCGTCAGTACGTCCAGGATAACGTAGAAGGCGTGCACACCGCCTACGTCGAGCTGGTAGCGGAAGGGGCCGACAGCGAGCAGGTGATCCGGTCACTGGCCCGTAAAGGGTTCAACCTGATCTTCACGACATCGTTTGGCTACATGGACCCGACCGAGACCGTCGCCAGCGAGTTCCCGGACATCGACTTCGTCCACATCTCTGGCTATAAGGCCAACGGCGAGAACTTCGGCAACCTGATGGGCGCGATGGAAGACATGAAGTACCTGGCCGGTATGCTGGCTGGCTCGCGCGCCAAGACGGACGGTGCGCCGGAGCTGGGCTACCTGGCAACCTTCCCCATCCCGGAGGAGCTGCGCCTGGGTAACGCCTTCGCGCTTGGCATGCGCAAGACCTGCCCCGAATGCACCCTGGACGTCCGCTGGATCTTCACCTGGCACGACCCGGTCGTCGAGCGTGAGGCTGCGGCCTCCCTGTTTGACGCGGGCGCGCAGGTGGTCTTCAACGGCGCGGACAGCCCGGCGGTCGCCGAGGCTGCCGAGGACGTCGGCAAGTGGGGCATCAACTACGACTACAGCGGAAACTGCACCAACGACGCCTGCCTGACCACCCCCTATTGGAACTGGGGACCGGTCTACGCCGACATCACCGAGCGTTCGATGGCCGGTGAATACGTTGGTGATTCGGAATACTTCGACGCCGATTCGGGCGGCCTGGGCCTATATGGGTTCATGGACGGCCAGTCGCCGCAGCCCGGCATCGCCGACCTGCCCGAAGAAGATGTCCAGATGGTCCGCGACACACTGGCCTCGATGCTGGCCGGTGATTTCACCCGCTTCGACGTCTTCAGCGGCCCGATCACCGACAACCAAGGCAACCAAATCCTCGCCGCGGGCGAACACTTTGAGCAGGCCGACCTCGACCAGTTCCCGCCAGGTGCACCAGGCCTGGAGTGCCAGCACTGCATGTACTGGTGGGCGGAGGGCATCGTCGCCGAGCTGCCTGAGCTGGAGTAACCCACACAGGGCAGGGCACAGCGCCCTGCCTTCCTGACCTGCAATCGTGGCGAAGCCGGGCCGGTCGGCCTGGCTTCGCCAACACATATACCGAGAGCATCCTCCGAACCATGGGCCGGAAGGTTATTCCCGCCAATCAGCTCTCTGCTCAGCGGAATCGATACTCAACACATTTCTGGATACGTGGAGGTACTGCTTAACCGGTGCTCTCCTACGTTCACACCAACGTTTAGTCATCAGAACAGGGTTTAGCTATGGCCGATACAACGCCCGCCGTAGAGATGAAAGGCATCACACGTGCCTTTCCTGGCGTCCTGGCTAACGACAACGTCGACTTCGACCTGCAAACGGGCGAGATACACGCCCTGCTGGGCGAGAACGGCGCGGGGAAAAGCACCCTGATGAACATCCTGACCGGCCTGTACAGGCCGGATCAGGGGGAAATCCGGGTGAGAGGCGAGCGGGTGCACTTCAACTCGCCCAAGGACGCGATCAGGGTCGGGATCGGGATGGTTCACCAGCACTTCATGCTGGTGCCATCGCACACCGTGACCGAAAACATTCTGCTCGGTCTGGAACACCCCCGCTTCTTCATGCGGCTCCCTGAATTCGACAAAGAGATTATGGGCCTCGAACAGCGGTTTGGCCTGAAAGTCGACCCCAGGGCGAAAATCTGGCAGCTTTCGGTGGGCGAGCAGCAGCGCGTCGAGATTCTCAAGATGCTCTACCGGGGGGCCGACATCCTGATCATGGACGAGCCAACCGCCGTGCTGGCCCCCGTGGAGATCGGCGATCTGGTCAAGACCCTGCGGGCGATGGTCGGTGAAGGCAAGTCGGTGGTCTTCATCAGCCACAAGCTGCACGAGGTGATGGAGGTGGCCGACCGGGTGACCGTGCTGCGCCGAGGCAAAGTGACAGCAGCCGGGGTGCCCACCGCCGATATGACCCAGGCCGAACTGGCCCGCCTGATGGTCGGACGCACCGTGCTGTTCTCCCTCGACAAGAAGCCCCAGCCGCCCGGCGATGTCGTGTTGGAGGTTGAGGACATCCACGCCGACAACAACCGCCAGCTTCCCGCCCTGCGCGGGGTCTCGCTCACCGTTCGCGCCGGGGAGATCGTCGGCCTGGCGGCGGTGGCCGGTAACGGCCAGAGCGAGCTGGCCGAGGTCATCACCGGGCTGCGAGCGAGCACTCAGGGCCGGGTTCTGGTCGACGGGGAAGAGGTGAACAACCGCTCCACGCGGGTCGCGATCGAGGCCGGGGTGGCGCACATCCCTGAAGACCGCAACCACGTCGGCACCTCCCCCAACCTGAGCGTCACCGAGAACCTGATCATGAAGAGCTACCGGCACCCACCGGTCGCCAGGGGATGGGCCTTGAGCTACGTGGCCGCGCGTGACCGCGCCCAGACGTTAAAACAGGAATACGACATCATGGTGCCCGACGTGCGGATGCCGGTCCGGCTGCTCTCCGGCGGCAACGTCCAGCGCACGATCCTCGCCCGCGAGATCTCCGAGCAGCCAAACCTGATGATCGCCGTCCAGCCCACCCGCGGCCTGGACGTGGGGGCAATCGAGGGGGTGCGACGGCTGCTGCTGGAACAGCGGGAGAACGGGGCTGCGATCCTGCTGATCTCCGAGGAATTAGAGGAGCTTATCTCGCTCAGCGACCGCATTTACGTGTTATACGAGGGTGAGGTTATGGGCGAAGTGCTGGATGGCGACATCGACGCCATCGGGCAGATGATGACCGGCACCCGTCAGGAAGACCTGACAACGAGGGAGGGATCATGACCACACCCGACATCTCCGCCCCACGGCGCGGCTTCCGCCTGCCGTACACGCTCAGGCTGGAACAGCGAACCAAGGTCTCAGGCTGGCTCCCGATAGTCACCTCAATCGGGGCGGTCATCGTGGCGCTGATCATCGGGGCGATCATTCTCTGGGCGGCGGGCGGCAACCCGATCCGCTCCTACCGCCACATCGTCCAGGCTGCCTTCGGCAACGTGGGGGTATTCAACGACACGCTGGTGAAAGCCTCGCCGCTGATCTTTACCGGGCTGGCCTGCGCGATTGCCTTCCGGATGCGGCTGTGGAACATCGGCGCAGAAGGCCAGCTTTACCTGGGCGCATGGGGAGCCAGCGCGATTGTACTGCTGCCCATCCTGCCAGAGACGACGCCCGGCTGGATCATGATCCCAGCGATGATGCTGGCCGGATTTACGGCGGGCGCGCTCTGGGGGTTGATCCCAGGTTACCTGAAAGCCAAGCTGAACGTCAACGAGATCATCACCACCCTGATGCTCAACTACATCGCCGTCTCCTGGAACAACTACTGGATATTCTCACACTGGAGCGAATCGGGCTTCCAGATGTCGCCTACGTTCAGCAAGAACGCCTGGCTCCCCCGGCTGGCCGATTTCGCCAAGCAGGTGCCCTTCTTCTCCGGGCTGACCCTCCACCTGGGCATTGTCTTTGCCCTGGCGGCAGTGGTGATCGTCTGGCTGATCCTGTATCGCAGCCGCTGGGGCTACGAGATCAGGCTGATCGGCGACAACCCCAACGCGGCCAAATACGCCGGAATCCGCATCGTGCGCACGACAGTGCTGGTGATGATGCTCTCCGGCGGGTTAGCCGGACTGGCGGGCATGACCGAGATATCCGGCGTCGTCCACCGCTTCCAGGAGCAAATCTCGGCGGACTTCGGCTTCACCGGGATCATCATCGCCTGGCTCGCCAAGCTGAACCCGTTCGCCGTCGTGCTGGTCTCGATCCTGTTCGGCGGCCTGATCCTGGCCGGGCGCGAGATTCAACCGGCTGGCATCCCGCTCATGCTGCAAGGCATCATCCTGTTCAGCATCATCAGCAGCGAGATGCTGGTACGCTACCGGGTCACCATCCGACGGCAGGAGGCGTAATCGATGAACCTCATCACCATCTTACAGGCCGGGGTCGCAACCGGAACGGTTCTGTTCTTCGCCACCCTGGGCGAGCTGTTCACCGAGCGGGCCGGGGTATTAAACCTGGGTGTCGAGGGGATGATGCTGCTGGGAGCGATGTCCGGCTTCAGCATCGCCGTCTCCACCGGCGACCCCTGGCTGGGGCTGCTGATCGCGATGCTGGCAGGCGGGGTGCTCTCACTCTTCCACGCCGTGGTGACGATCACCTTCCGCGCCGACCAGGTGGTCAGCGGGCTGTCGCTGACGTTCCTGGGCACCGGGTTAAGCCTGGTGTTGGGCGAGGGCCTGAGCGACGCCAGCATCCAGGCGCTGCTGCCCGCCTTCGACATCCCCGTTTTGTCCGCCATCCCGGTGATCGGCCCAATCTTCTTTGTCGACCAGTCGATCATGACCTACCTGGCCTACCTGTTGATCCCGCTGGCCTGGTTCTACATCAACCGCACCCGGCCCGGCCTGCACCTGCGGGCGGTTGGCGAATACCCAGCAGCGGCGGACGCGCTGGGGGTGAACGTCTTCCGCCTGCGCTACCTGTACGTGATCGTGGGCGGCATGCTGTGCGGACTGGCCGGGGCGTCCCTCAGCCTCGCCATCTCACCGGGCTGGTTCAGCGAGAAGACCACCTCAGGGCTGGGCTGGATCGCGATCGGCCTGGTGATCTTCGCCCAGTGGGACCCGATCCGGGCGTCGCTGGGGTCGTTCCTGTTCGGCGGGCTGCGCCGCCTGATCCTCGACCTGCAAGGCCCGCAGCGGCTGCTGTTTTTCGCCAACCCATTCTTCTACCAGCCCCATCTGGGGTTCTTCTTACAGATGGTGCCCTACGCCTTCACGATCGTCGTGCTGGTGATCGGCTCTAGGGAGGCACTGCGCAAGCGGCTGGGCACCCCAGCGGCACTCGGCCTGCCCTACATCCGGGGCGAGCGCGGGGCCTGACGGCCTGAAAAACGGAGAGATTTATCACATGGATCACGTTACCGGGCTAAAGTGCACGGTCTGCGGGGAGGTCTACCGCCCCGACGAGGTGGAATACGTCTGCCCGACCGACGGGGGCAACCTCGACGTGCAGTACGACTACAACCGGATCGCCGAACAGGTCGCCCAGGCGGGCTGGCCCCATCCGGGCGGCGTGTGGCGCTATAAGCCGCTGATGCCCATCGACGCCGACGCGCCGATCCCGCCCCTGCTGGTGGGTGATACGCCGCTCTACAAGGCCAACAACGTCGCCCGCCAACTGGGCCTGCGCGAGGTGTGGGTCAAGGACGACGGACGCAACCCAACCGCCTCGCTCAAAGACCGGGCCAGCACCCTGATCGTGGCGAAAGCCCAGGCGGAGGGCCGCGAGATCGTCACCACCGCCAGCACCGGCAACGCCGCCGCCGCCCTGGCCGGGCTGGCGGCCAGCGTCCAGGCCCCAACCGTGATCTTCGTCCCGGCCAGCGCCCCAGAAGCCAAGATCACCCAACTGCTGGTCTACGGCGCGCACGTGCTGCTGGTCGACGGCACCTCCGACGACGCCTTCGAGCTCTGCCTGGAAGCGACCGACGCCTACGGCTGGTACTGCCGCAACACGGGCTACAACCCCTACACCGCCGAGGGGAAAAAGACCGTCTCGTACGAGATTTGTGAGGGGTTGGCGGGGGAGGCGGGGCGCTTCGCCGCGCCGGACGCGATCCTGGTGAGCGTCGGCGATGGGAACATCATCAGCGGCGTGCACAAAGGGCTGAAAGACCTGCTCGCGCTGGGCTGGATCGACCAGATGCCACGCCTGATCGGCGTCCAGGCGGAAGGCTCGGCGGCGATGTACCAGGTCTGGAAGGCAGGAGGCGACCCCTGGACGATGGCCCCCATCGACGCCCAGACGGTGGCCGACAGCATCTCAGCGGGCCTCCCACGCGACCGGGTCAAAGCACTGCACGCCGTCACCGAGACCGACGGCGCGTACCTGACCGTGACCGACGAGGAAATCCTGGCGGCCATCCCCGCACTGGCGCGGGCGACGGGCGTCTTCGCCGAGCCAGCCGCCTCGGCCACCTACGCGGGCCTGATCAAGGCGGCGGAGTCGGAGCTGGTCAGGCCGGACGAGCGGGTCGTGGCGCTGATCACGGGCAACGGCCTGAAAGATATCGGCTCGGCCCGGCGAGCGGTCAGCCAGGCGTATAAGGTCGCCCCGCGCCTGGAGGACGTCGAGCGGGTGGTCGATAAGATTTTTGCGGGCTAACGGGTTACAATAGAGTGCGATTGATTTCCCGCACACCTGAGTGTCACAATGAGCAAATCCCCGACCTTTTCGATTGTCGCGCCGATCTACAACGAAGTCGACAACATCAACCTGCTGCACGAGCGGGTCAGCGCCGTGATGAACGGCCTGGGCGAGCCGTGGGAGCTGGTGCTGGTCAACGACGGCAGCAGCGACGGCTCCGCCGAGGCCCTCAACGCCCTGCACGAGCAAGACCCGGAGCACGTCTGCGTGGTGCACTTCTCCCGCAACTTCGGGCACGCGATCGCCGTCACCGCCGGGATGGACCACGCCACCGGGCAGGCGGTGGTCTTGATCGACGCCGACCTGCAAGACCCGCCGGAGATCATCCCGGAGCTGATCGCGCAGTGGCGGGCCGGTTACAAGGTGGTCTACGCGGTGCGCGCCGAGCGTGAGGGCGAGAGCTGGTTCAAGCGGGCCACCGCCTCCCTGTTCTACCGCCTGCTCCAGCGCATCACCAACGTCGGCATCCCGCTCGACACGGGCGACTTCCGGCTGATGGACCGCCACGTGGTGAGCGCGATCAACACGATGCGCGAGCAGCACCGCTTCGTGCGCGGCATGGTGAGCTGGGTGGGGTTCGACCAGACCGGAGTCACCTACCGGCGGCACAAGCGCCACGCCGGGGAGACCAAGTACACCTTCGCCAAGATGATGCGCCTAGCCTGGGATGGCGTGACCAGCTTCTCGTATTTCCCACTGCAACTGGCGACCTACCTGGGCTTCTTCGTCGGCCTGCTGAGCGCCCTGGCGATCCTGGTGGTCGTCTACCTGCGCATCTTCGCCAGGGCCAATACCGTGCCGCTTGAAGGGCAGGCCACCACCCTGGTGATGGTCTTGTTCCTGGGCAGCGTGCAACTGCTCAGCCTGGGCATCATTGGTGAATACCTGGGGCGGATTTATAATGAGGTGAAAGGGCGTCCCCTGTACATTGTGCGCGAAGTGCTGGAAAGAACAGTGGAGCGAGAGAGTCAGTCGTAAGGGGTTGACACCATGAGCTCAGATAAGGAATTCACCGATCAACTGCTGTCCGACCATCGTAAGGCGCTCACCGAATACCAGCGCTGGGATGAAAAAGTCAAACAACTGCTCAAAGGGCGGCGTGCCAAAGACCTGGACGAGGAGGACATGGACGCCTATCGTGAGGCGGCCCTCCGGCGCGATAACGCCTACGACCTGATGCGCCACCTGGAGCGCGCCCTGCTGGACGACATCCCCGGCTCGCAGACCGGGCAGTTCAAGCGCATCGACGTCGATGCGTTTTTAAAAAAAGACGACGACACATGAGCGGGCTTTCAGCGCAATAGCACCCCCGGCAGCCATCTGCGCGCCAGCCGATGGCCCCTCAAAAAAACAACGCAACATTCAATTTTGGAGGATTCAAGACCTGATATGGCAAAGCTCATTACCGGACCTACTTTCGAGGAGATGCTGCACCCGGAGACAATCGCGCCTGAGACACGTGCCACCGCGCTCCGTATGATGGAAGAAGACCCCCTCGACCCCATCAACCTTTTCAACATCACCTGGAAAGATGCGAACAACCAGATCTGCTATCACGTGCTGCCCCGCGAGCTCACCGGCGTGGATGCCAACATCGTCGTGCTGCACAGCGTGCACTTCCCCACTCGCAGCCACAAGGTAGGCGCAACCTACTCAGTGTTGATCGAGAAAGAATTGTACGGCGAGGTCGACCCGGCAGTGAACACCCTGGTCTGGCCTTCGACCGGCAATTACGGGATCGGCGGGGCGTTCGTCGGCTGCCGAATGAATTTCGACAGCGTGGTCGTGCTGCCCCAGGATATGAGCCGCGAACGGTTCGAATACATCGAGCGGCTCGGCGCGCGGGTGATCGCCACCCCCGGCTCGGAGAGCAACGTCAAGGAAATCTACGACAAGACCTGGGAACTGCGGGAAGACCCCAACGTGCGCGTGCTCAACCAGTTCGAGGTGATGGGCAACTACCGCTTCCACTACTACGTGACCGGCAACACCATCGCCCAGCTCGCTGCCCAGCTCCACGAGCAGGGAATCGGCAATGGCCGGGTGGCCGCTTACGTCTCCGCGATGGGGTCGGGCGGCACAATCGCGGCGGGCGACCTGCTCAAGCAGCGCTTTCCGGAGCACAAGATCGTCGGCCTGGAGCCGATCCAGTGCTCGACGCTGTACGACAACGGTTACGGCGCGCACCGCATCGAGGGGATCGGCGACAAGCACGTCACCTGGATTCACAACGTGCTGAACATGGACGCGATGATGTGCATCGACGACATGGCCTGCGTGCGCGGCCTGGCCCTGCTGACCGACCCGGTTGGCAAGGAGGCGCTCGCCTCCCGCTTTGGCGTGCCCCAGGACGACGTGGAAGCGATGAGCGGGTTCTTCGGCATCTCCAGCGTGTGCAACGTGCTGGGCGCGGTTAAGACGGCCAAGTTCTACGGCATGGGCGAGGACGACGTGATCGTCACCATCTGCACCGACGCCATCGACCGCTACTACTCGGTGATGGACTGGCTCAAGCAGGAAGAAGGCGAGATGGACCTCGCCCTGGCAGCCGGTCGGATGGCGAGCACCTTCCACGGCCAGAAGATCGACTACATCCTGGAAGGCACGCGGGAGGCGCGCGAGCGATGGCTCAAAATGTAGTATTACACCTGGGTCGAGCAGCAGGGTAAAACGGTCGAAGATCTGGACGCCCAGCGCGACCCTGGCTGGTGGACGGCGCACCAGGACATGGTGGGGGAGATCGATCAGAAGATTCTCGCCGCCCGCGCCGGGTAGCCTGTG
>JARRJX010000006.1:0-16646 GCA_037388645.1 Chloroflexota bacterium | reverse complement strand
TACTCACGCGTTCGGCGATGTACTCGACTGACTGTCCCACCTGTCTCAGTTCCCAGGCCAGATAAATTCGTGTTACATTTGTCATAGCGGCTCCTGTGTGTGATACGGTTATTGGTTGTTCCTACTCGCAACTCTATCACGGAGTCGCATTTTATTGAGAACACTGCGTGGCGAGCAGAGCCGTCCGATATAGAAAAAGCATCGGGAAGGCAGCCAGGTGGAGGAACCCAACCATGTCTACTGAGGTCTTCGAAGCGATCAAAGCCAAACGCGCGATCCGGCAGTTCCGTGACGAGCCGCTGCCAGAAGAGGTCGTCCGCCTGATCCTGGAAGGAGGGCGGCTGTCGGGCAGCGCTAAGAACATGCAGCCCTGGCACTTTATCGCCGTGCGGGAGCGGGGTAAGCTCGAAATGCTGGCGACCTGTGGCGCGTTTGCCGGGCACCTGGCGGGCGCGGCGCTGGGGGTGGCATTGGTGACGGCTGACCCATTCTACCGGCTCTCGGTACCCTTCGACCTGGGCCGCACAACCCAGAATATGATGCTCATTGCCTGGTCGCTTGGGGTAGGCTCGGTGATGGCGACTATGTACCAGCCGGATAAGGCGTGCGACATCCTCCAGGTGCCCGCGGAATACACGATCCCCTGGTGCATCTCGTTTGGCTACCCGGCGGAGCCGGTCGAGCGCCCGGCGCGAAAGGGTGGACGCCACACCAGCCAGGAGATCGTCCACTGGGAGCGCTGGTGAGCCTAATCCGCTAACTCCCCAATCGCATCCCAACTGCCTCTGGACGCCCGGCCAGGAACGCCTGGCTGGACATTTCCTTTTTCCCGGCGGGCTGGATCACGTCCAGCCGGTATAACCCCTCGCCGGTCTGCACGGCAAGCCCCTCCCCGTCGGCTATCAGCGTGCCGGGCGGGACGTTTTTGCCCTGGGATGGCAGCGGCGTACCGGCGACGACCTTCAGCAGGCCGCCATCAAAGCCGGTAGACGTCCCCGGCCAGGGCGTATAGGCGCGCACCTGCCGGTCGATCTCAACCGCCCGCTGCGTCCAATCGATCTCCCCTGCCGATTTCTTGAGCGAAGGGGCCAGCGTAATCCCCTCTTCAGGTTGGGGCTGCGGGACGATCTCACCAGCGAGATACCCGGCCAGGGTTGGGGGCAGCAGCGCCGCGCCGAGCGCCGCCAGCTTATCGTGCAGGCTGGCCCCGGTCTCATCGGGGGCGATCGGGATGGCCCGCTGGGCCAGCATCGGGCCGGTGTCCAGCCCTTCGTCCACTTTCATGATCGTGACCCCGGTCTCGTCGTCCCCGGCGCGGATCGCGTACTGAATCGGGGCCGCGCCGCGCCAGCGGGGAAGGAGCGAGGCGTGCACGTTGAGGCAGCCATGTGGGGCTAACTCCAGCACCGGCAGACGCAAAATCTGCCCAAAGGCGGCCACTACCAACACATCGGGCTGCCAGGCTGCCAGATGGTCTACTGCCTCCTGCCTGCGGAGGCTCTCAGGCTGGAAAACCGGCAGACCCAGTGCCTCTGCCCGTTCTTTGACCGGAGATTGGCGCATGCTGCGCCCTCGCCCGGCGGGCCGGTCGGGCTGAGTCACGACCCCGACCAGATCGAAATCAGGGTGGCCGGCCAGCGCATCCAGGCTGGGAACGGCAAAATCAGGCGTGCCGAGAAAGACGATTCGGGCCATTACATCCTCGCTCTTGATGGGAACACTCTGCGGCGTATAATAATCCAGCATACCGGGGCCGACAAACCCGCCAATCCCCAAAACCGGAGAGGTGTATGAGCGATCCGATCGCGATCAGGCTGTTGGAGGGCCGGGCTGAGTTCAGCGCAGCCGAGGACGTGCAGCGCGCCGCCTGGATGATGCCGGACGATAACGAGCTGGTGCCTGCCCACCTGTTGCAGGCCTTACAATGGCATGGCGGCATCGTGCTGGGTGCGTTTGCCCCCGACGGGAAAGTGGTGGGGGCGACGTTTGGGTTCGTGGGGTTGACACATGACGACACGCAGATCGCTCAATTGGGCGGCAACGTCTTATTTTGCTCCCATATGTTGGGCGTCGTGCCCGCCTATCAGGGGCAGTCGATCGGCTACCGGCTCAAGCTGGCGCAGCGGGAGCACGCGCTCAAACAGGGCCACAGGCTGATCGTCTGGACATATGACCCGATGCAAAGCGCCAACGCCCGCCTGAACGTCGGCAAGCTGCGGGGAATCTGCCGGCGTTACATCCCCGATGCCTATGGGGAGCTGAAGGAGGGGGTCAACGTCGGGATGCCCTCCGACCGGTTCGAGCTGGAATGGTGGATCGCCAGCCAGCGGGTGGAAAAGCACCTAGAAAACCCTCCGTCCCCGCCTTCTCTGCCCGCCTGGCGCGCTGCCGGGGTGCAGCTGATCAACCCTTCTACCCCCCGCCCGGATGGGCTGCGCGCGCCCAACGAGCAGCCTGCCTCGCCTGATTCGGAGACGATCCTGGTGGAGATTCCGGGCAGCGTGGCCGCGCTGCGGGCCGCCGACATGGGGCTGGTACGCGCCTGGCGCTTCCACACCAGGGAGGTGATCCAGGCGGCTTTCGACAGAGGCTATTTTGTCGCGGATGTGACGGATGAGGATGCCGAAGAGACGCGGCGGAGTTTCTACCTGTTGCAGCACGATCCCGGCTGCAAAAACTTCTTCGAGGAGATGTGATGCGTATCGAGCAGATCGAGCAGTTTCACGTTCGAATGCCGCTCAAACACCCTTTTGAGACCAGCTTTGGGCGTGAGGAGACGATCACCAAAGTGATCCTGGCGCTGTATGCTGATGGACTGGTGGGGTATGGCGAATCGCCCGGCGACGACTGGCCTTATTATTCGCCGGAGACGCTGGAAACGGTCTGGTACATCCAGCGTGATTTCCTGATCCCGACGCTGCTGGGGGCGGAGGTCGAGCACGCCGCGGATATGCCCGCTCTTTTCAAGCGGGTGCGCGGGCACCAGATGGCGAAGGCGGGGCTGGAGTCGGCTTTCTGGGATTTGGAGGCACGGCGCGCCGGGGTGCCGGTGGCCGCGCTGCTGGGCGAGGCTCGTGAGCGCCGCGAGCGGGTCGAATCCGGGGTCAGCATCGGCATCCAGGAGACGATAGACGCCCTGCTGGAGCGGATCGCCGCGTTCCGCGAAGAAGGCTACCGGCGGATCAAGATCAAGATCAAGCCTGGCTGGGACGCCGAGGTGGTGGGGCGCGTCCTGGACCGCTTCCCTGGCCTGACGCTGATGGTCGATGCCAACTCCGCTTACACGTTAGACGACGTGGAAATGCTGCGCGCGCTGGACGCGTTCGACCTGCTGATGATCGAGCAGCCGCTCGCCCACGACGACATCATCGACCACGCCGCCTTGCAGCGCGAGATTAAAACGCCGATCTGCCTGGACGAGAGCATCCACACGCCGGGCCGGGCGCGCGAGGCGCTGGCGCTGGGGAGCTGCCGGATCATCAACATCAAGCCCGCCCGCGTGGGGGGCATGACCAACGCCCGCGTCATCCACGACCTGTGCCAGGAGGAGGGGATACCCGTCTGGTGCGGCGGCCTGCTCGAATCGGGGATCGGGCGGGCACACAACCTGGCGGTGGCCTCGCTGCCAAATTTCAGCCTGCCGGGCGACATCTCCGCCTCTGACCGCTACTGGGCGGAGGACATCGTCGATCCGCCCTTCACGCTCAACCCAGACGGCACGATGGACGTGCCCGGCGGGCCGGGCATCGGCGTGAGGGTGCTGCGCGACCGGCTGGAGCGCTTCAGCCTGCGCAAAGAGGTTTATCGTTGAGCGAGGGAAAGGGCACGCTCAACGGTCGGCGAACAAATCCCGCCGGTTGAAGGGGGCAGTCAGGAAGCGGCCCATTACTTTGGCGCGGGTCAGCCAGGCGATGTGCGCGCCCTGCCGGTCGTTCGCCAGGATTCTGTCGACCAGCCAGGGTGCGACCGTCTCGGCCCGGTCGGCGAGGATGTTGAAGACGCGCTTCACCCGGTCAAGCTCCGCCGGGCGCGCTTCCGCCGCGCCGATCAACAGATCGGTGAGCACCATGCCGGGGCTGAGCGTGCCAAGCAGCACCGAGTCGTCGCCCGTCTCTTCGATCTCGCGCAGCAGCGACCGGGTGAAAGTGCGCACTGCCGACTTGGTGCTGGCGTAGACCGTAAGGCCGGGGCGGGTGCGGCCATCGCTGCCGAAGCCCTCCATATTGTAAATCTGGCCCCTGCCCTGCTCGCGCATCCCTTCCAGCGCGGCCAGCGTCCCGTACATCGTGCCGAGCAGGTTCGCCTCAACGATCGCCCGCATCGTATCCGGCTCCTGCTCCCAGAAGGGCAGGTAGGGATTGCCCTGCCCGGCGTTGTTGATCCAGACGTCGACCGCGCCCCAGCGCGCTTTGGAGGCCGCCCACAGCACCCGCACCTGCTCGATCTCGGTCACGTCGCAGGGCTGCCCGTGGAGATTCTCCGGGTCGTATTGTGACGATAACTCCTCGACCGCGTCGTCCACACTCGCCTGGCTCCGCCCGCTGATCGTGACCCGGCATCCCCGATCAAGGAATCCTGCGGCCAGCGCAAAGCCGATGCCGCGCGTGCTGCCAGTGATGATGGTCGATTTCATAACGGCTCTCGCAATTCTCTTAAAAAATCGGTAGCATCCTGATGATAACAAAAGGCCAGCCTGCTGACGGGCTGGCCTGTGTGTTGACAAGAGCGTGCGCGTCAGTGCGCCGTTCCCTCGGCCTATCGGGTCGGGTCGAGGTACTGGTAATCGCCGGTGCGCAGGTGGCAGGCCGCCAGGTGCTGCTCATTCCCGTTGACCGGTCTCAACTCCGGCTCGATCTCCTGGCAAACGTCCTGGGCGATCGGGCAGCGCGGGTGGAAGCGGCAGCCCGACGGCGGGTTGATCGGGTTGGGTATCTCACCGTGGGGCATTGGCTCGGTACGCCGATCGTTCGGGTTCGGCACTGGCACGGCGGCCAGCAGCGCCTGGGTATAAGGGTGCGTGGGGTGGGCAAAAACGTCGCGGAGGTCGGCCACCTCGGCAAAACGGCCCAGGTACAGAATACCGATCCTGTCGCAGATGTACTTCGCGGTAGCCAGGTCGTGGGTGATGAACAGGTAGGTTAAGTTGAAGTCTTCCTTGAGCTTGATCATCGTGTCGAGCAGCAGGGCGCGCACGCTGATGTCGGCCATCGCGATAGGCTCGTCGGCCAGGATCAACTCTGGTTGAGTGATCAGTGCCCGTGCGATAACCACACGCTGCCGCTGTCCACCTGATATCTGGTGCGGGAACTTGTCATAGAAGAAATGAGAGGGCACAAGACCCACTTTTTCCATGACGGCAATGGTTTGCTCCCGGTATTCGTCGAGAGTCATGTCCGGGAAGTGAATGCGCAGCCCGTGCGAGATGGCCTTGCCAATAGACATGCGCGGGTTGAGAGAAGCCATCGGGTCCTGGAAGATCACCTGCATACGCCTGCGCATCTGGCGCAGACTCTCGTTGTTCAGAGCGCCCAGATTCACCGAATCGAATATCACATCGCCTTCTGTCGGCTTTTCCAGGCCGATCACCAACCGCCCGATCGTGGTCTTGCCACTGCCGCTTTCCCCGGCAAGTCCAAACACCTCGCCGCGCTTGATCGTGAATGAGACGCCGTCGACCGCACGGACATAGTCTACTTCTCTGCTCAATAGTGTGTCTAAGAAGCTGGTCTGTACGGAGAACCACTTCTTCAGGTCTTTCACCACAACAAGGTTGTCGTCCTCGTTTGTCATTGGGTTG
Source organism: Chloroflexota bacterium (assembly GCA_037388645.1). Taxonomy (GTDB): domain Bacteria; phylum Chloroflexota; class Anaerolineae; order Aggregatilineales; family UBA3940; genus JARRJX01. The sequence continues at coordinate 10,849 of JARRJX010000006.1, read as the reverse complement.
TCGCTCATCGAGTTCCTCTACCTGATTTCCTCGGCGGTTTCATGTTCCTGGTAGAGCCAGCAGTGCACGTAATGACCCGGCTCATGTTCTAGCAAAGTAGGCCGCTCCTGGGTGCAGATATCCATTGCGTGTGGGCAGCGGGGATGGAACCGACATCCGGTGGGCGGGTGAGTCAGGTTGGGCGGCTCACCCGGCATTTTGTACAGCTCGTCGCGCTCGTTTAACCGGATAGTCGGGACGGATCGCAACAGTCCCTGCGTATAGGGATGTTGGGGATTGTCAAACACGTCGAACACAGACCCGATCTCGACGATGCGCCCGGCGTACATCACCGCCAGCCGATCCGCGATCTGGGCGATGAGGGCGATGTTGTGCGTGATCACCAGGAGGGAGACACCGTACAGTTCACGGATCTCCTTGAGCTGATCGACAAGCTGTGCTTCTACAATGACATCCAGCGATGTTGTCGCCTCGTCGGCGATGATCAGATCGGCGTTCAGAACCAACCCCAACCCGATCATCACACGCTGACGCATGCCACCGGATAGCTGGTGCGGATAATTCGACAGGCGGCGCTTCTGAATACCAAGCCGTTCTATCAGTGTGGAAGCGCGTTCGAGGGCGTTGGCTTTTCTGGTATGCGGTTCGTGAACCTGGATCGCCTCGATAATGTGCTCGTCGACCCGCTGCACGGGGTTAAGCGAGGTCATCGGGTCTTGAAAGATCATGCTGACGCAGCGGCCCCGGAAGTCGCGCATTTGTTTGTCGTTGTACTGCATGATGTCTTCGCCATCAAAGATATGATGGCCCCCGCTGATCTCACCGGGCGGAGAAATCATGCGCACAAGCCCCTTCCCCAGGGTGCTTTTACCACAGCCACTTTCTCCAACCAGGCCTAAAATCTCGCCTTGATAAATGTCAAAGGATACGCCGTCCACCGCACTTACCGGCCCAAAGCGGGTGTGATAGGTGACCGATAAATCCCGTACCTGGGAGAGCACTTCTTTACCGTTCTGTTCAACTACCATAAGGTTTATGACTCCGCCAGTCTTGGGTTGAGAATCTCGGCCAGACTTTCACCAAACATGCTGAAGGCTAACGTCACCAGGCTGACCATCAGGCCGGGGAAGGTGATCAGCCACCATGCACGGCGCAGATAATCCTGTCCGCGGGCCAAGTCGATCCCCCAGTCCGGTGTGTCGGGCGGCAGCCCCAACCCCAGGAAGCTCAGGCCAGCCTCGGTCAGGATGGCGTCCGCCACGTTCACCGAGAAAATGATCACTACGGAGGGAATGACATTTGGGAAGATATACTGGAAAAGAATCGTGCGGGGTCGAGCGCCCAGGCTCCGGGCCGCTTCGACGTATAATTCCTGCTTCACGGCCAATGTCTGGCCCCGGACGATACGGAAATAGGTAGGGATGTACAGCACCGCGATTGCTACGATGATATTTCCAATCCCAGGGCCTAAAACAGCCGTGATCGCAATCGCCAGGATCAGCCCTGGGAAGGAGTACAGGCTGTCCATGACCAGCGTCAGGACGCGGTCTCCCGATCCGCCAATAAAGCCGCTGAACAGGCCGAGTGGCACGCCCAGCACCAGCGCCACTATGGCAGAACTCAGCCCCACGATCAAGGCGATGCGGGTGCCCCAGATGATGCGGCTGAACACGTCCTGCCCGATCTGGTTAGTGCCCATGAGGAAACCCTTATCACCACCGGCCCGGAGCGGGCTGACGATCTCCAGAGATGGATAGGCATCGAGCACCCCTTCCAACTCTGCGGGGGAGGCCACTGCGGCGTCGATGGTGCCTGCCTCTAAAGCCGCAAACAACTCATCATAGGTTTCGTAGCGGTGCGGGCGGGGTTGGTAGATTTTGTCATCTTCCTTGCTGATTTCGGCGACCGCTTCGCGCAGCGCCTGGCTCGCCGGTGAGGCCACCACGAACCCAATGTTGTTCTCGGCGGCGGACACATCGCGCAGCCCTGTAATGCCAGAGTCGGTTCTGGCGATCAGCACGAACTCAGCCGGCGGCTCGCCGGGGGCCAATAGAGAAGGCCCAACCTCCGCTCTGGGATCGTAGGGGGCGAACAACCGGGGGATCACCCCCACGGTAATGACGAACAGCAGCAAAACGGCGCTGATCGCGACGAACCACCAGTCGCCGCCGTACCATTTGCGTGCCAGGAAGAGTTTGCGGACGAAACCGATCCGATCCAGCTCTAGCTGCCAATCCGGGACATCCTGTACTGTGGTCGTTTTCTCAGCCATGATGGGGTTTACCTTTGGAGTTAGTACCGGATACGCGGATCGACGAAGGCGTAAAGCACGTCCATCGCCAGGCTGATGGCAGCCACGAACAGGGCAAAAACGGCGACGGTAGACTGCACCGCCGTGTAATCGCGCAGCTCTATTCGCTCAACGAGATATCGTCCCATGCCGGGCCAGGAGAATGTGGTTTCGGTCAGCACCGCGCCTGCCATCAAGATGGCAAACTGCAGCCCGATCAACGTCAGGATAGGAATAAATACGTTGCGCAGTGCGTGCCTGTAAGTCAACACGCGCTCGGACAAGCCGCGCGCGCGCCCGGCAATTATGAAGTCGGACTGCAAAATCTCGATCATGTTGACGCGGGTCAAACGGACGAAAACACCGGTCAGGGCCAGCCCCAGGGTTAGAGTAGGCAGCACCAGGTGCAGGAGGGCGGACTTTAACGCCTCCCAGTTCCCGGCTACCAGAGCATCGAACACGTAGAAATTGGTCGGCGAATTAAAATTGACCTGGATGAGGGGATCGAGCCGCCCGTAGAGGGGCAGAATACCCAGCCGGACGGAAAAAACGATCTGGAAGACTAGCCCCAGGAAAAAGATGGGGATGGAATAAATCACTACGCTGAATAACCTGATGCCGTAGTCCTGGACTTTTTTCCGGTTTTTGGCGGCATACGCGCCGCTCCAGATGCCGAAAACAGCCGTAAATATAATTGCCGGGATGGTCAGCTCGATGGTGGCGGGCAACTTTTCACCCAGTTCATCCCGGATGGGGCGCTCGCCCTGGGTGAGCGCGTTGCCGAAGTTCAGGGTCACCACGTCCCAGAGGAAGTTCCCATACTGCACAATCAAGGGCTTGTCCAGGCCCATACGCACTCGAATCCGTTCGACCTGCCCAGGGGTGGCCTTGGGACCAAGCTGAGATCGAATCGGGTCGCCGGGAATAACGCGCATCACGACGAACACCACCGTGATCAAGAACCATACCATCGGGATGGTCAGCAGCAGCCGGGTGATCAGGAAATTTCGCAGCGAATTGGACATGTTTTATCCTTAAAAGGAATCGTAGGGGTGTATACGCCAGGCATACACCCCTACTTCCGTCATGTACCTGTCATGTTACCGCAGAGGCAACTATTCCTCAGGCATGCCGTAGGTGTGGTTGATGACCAGGTAGCGCAGTGTCGGGGCGTTGATCTTTTCGACGGTCAAGCCTTCGACGTCCTGCAAGCGGGTGGCCTCAACCGGGCCGAGAACACGCCAGGCGATGTCGATCTCGCCAGTCTCAACAGCATTCGCCATTGTGGTCGGGTCTGCAAAGTAGCGGACGATCACGTTGGGGATGTTGGGCGCATCGTCGCCGAAGTAGTTCGGGTTGGCTTCCAGCACCATCTGCTCACCGGCGCTGTAAGAAACCATCCGGTACGGGCCAATGCCGTCTACCGTTGCCGGGAAGAAGACCAGCTCCTCATCCGGGTAGATGTTGGGGTTAGCGGGGATCATCGGGGCAGTGGCAGCCAGCGCTGTGAAGAAGCCGTACGGCGCGTTTAGCTGGACGACCACCGTCTTGTCGTCAGGAGCGGTCACGTCGGTGATGTAAAGCTGCATCAGGCCGGAGACGTCGCCTTCCAGACCGATGCGGTCCCAGGAGCGGACGTAGTCCTGCGCGGTGAGCGGCGTGCCGTCGGCGAACTGAATCCCGTCCCGCAGAGTGAAGGTGTAGGTCATCCCATCGTCACTCACGGTGGGGAAATCGACTGCCGCGCCAGGCTCCAGATCAGACGTGCCAGGCGCGTACTTCAGAAGCGGAACGCCTGTGTTCTTGAGGATCTCCCAGTCGTGGGTCGCGTAAGCGTCCTGCGGGTCCAGGCTGTGGACTTCGTCGGTCGTACCGATGATGATCGTATCGGTGCTGCCAGATGCAGGCTCTGCATTATCGGCAAAGCTCAACACGTTGTAGTTGAACTCAAACGGCGCGCCGATCATCACACCCTCAACACCATCACGGTAGGTGACAAACTCCGGCTCCCAGAACAACGGGATGGTGGGTATTTGTTCCGCCCAGTAATCGCCGATTTCCTTGTAGAGGGCTTCACGCTCTGCCGGGTCATTGGATGAGGCAGCAGTCTGCAGCAGGTCATCCATGTGCTCGTCGCAGTAGTTGACACCATTGTCTGGTGATTGGAGGCAGCTTCCGAAGGGGGAGAGCCAGTTTTCAGGGTCGGCAAAGTCCGGGAACCAGCCGAGGATGAAGATCGGAATATCGTTGGTGTCGATGAAAGCGTCCACGTATTCCGCCCAGTTCTGAACAACCAGTTCGACCTCGATCAGGCCGGTCTCTTCCCACTGCTCTTTGATGACCTGCATCACGTCGGCGGTGGTCGTTCCGTAGTGCTCCGGTGGGTACCAGAGCTGCACGTGGAACTTGTTATCCGCGGTGAATCCCTCACCTGATAACAGGTCAATCGCCATTTGCAGGTCGCGCGTGCCATACCTGTCGAGGAATGGCTCGGTGGCATAGGGATAACCGGGGGGAACCATGTGATAAGCTGGGATGTTGCGCCCTTCGAAGACACGGTCGACGAGCGCCTCGCGGTCGAGGGCTGCGGCCAGTGCCTGACGCTCGGCTTCTGTATAAGGATGCGCCATCTCCTCAGTGGGCATCGCCTCTTCGGTTGGAGCTTCTTCGGCCATTTGTTCTTCTGTCGGCTCCTCGGTGGGCATCGCCTCTTCGGCTGGGGCCTCTTCTGTTGTTGCGGCGGGAGCCGGGGCGCAGGCGACCATCAAGATGCCGATCACCGCCAACCCAATAAGTAGCCAACTAAGTTTTCTGTTGTTCATAACAGACACTCTCCTCCAAGATATGCTTGCGTGGCTTAAACGGAAGAAATGTACGGGTTCTCACACATCGTGGATCGTGAATATAACCCTCCTTTGGCGAATTCTCCCCAAGCACGATCAGGCGTTACATGAGGGACTCATAAATTGCACGGAGGGGTTCCGTGCTCGGCGGTTGCGAACGCCTAATTGAGGGGAAATATTTAACATCGAGCTATCGATCTGTCAAATAGCTGGCCGTATCGTAGCCAAATGACACCTATAGAGAGAATACTCTTCTTGCAAGTTTCTGGTTTAGTTTGCTGGATTTGCGGTATATAGGTATACGCTTCGTTGGGATGGTTACTGTCAGCCTAATCGTAACGCATATTTCTTCGTTTGTATAGAATCTGTAAATGGTGGGGCCGCCATCTGGTTATATAATCAGGCTGAAGTCAGGTACTCACGTTCGGTTTAGCCGCTCATCAGGTGATGGCTATCGACTATAAGGGCTCGTCAGGAAAAACACCTTGGAAAAACAATGCCAGTTTCTCGAAGGCTGCCCCATGTTCAAATATTTCCGGCAGTATGCCATTAAGGTCTATACCGAGCTTTACTGCGAGGGGGATTACCAGAAATGCAAGCGTCGTACTCTCCGCCTAAGCGGCCAGTACGTCCCGGCCAACCTGCTCCCTCATGGGGGTAGACTCTGGGAAGATGGCAAAGCTCCACCTTCAGGGTGGCGGGGGTGATACAACCATCCGGCCAGAGCGGGATAGGGGATGAGTTGACCGGCACACGTCATGGTGTGCCGGTCAACTTTTTGGCTGGTGGGTCACAGCTCCATCAAGAACTGGTGCATGCTCTCCAGCGCAAGCTGGATGTTCTCGATCGAGTTGGCGAAGCTCAACCGCAGGTACCCATCGCCGTACTCGCCAAAATCCGATCCGGCCAGCAGCGCCACCCCGGCTTCTTCCAACAGGCGGGAAGCCAGCTCGCTCGACGACAGCCCCGTCTGTTTGATATTGGGAAAGACGTAGAACGCGCCACGCGGCTTCAGGCAAGACACGCCCGGCAGCCGGTTCAGGCCGTCGACGATGACCTCACGCCGCTTGCGGAACTGCGCCAGCATGTCGTCGACAGCGGTCTGCGGTCCGCTCAGCGCCTCGATGGCGGCTACCTGGGTGAAGTCTGCCGCGCAGGCGGTCGAATTCACCTGGAGAAGCGCCATTGCCTGTGCCAGGTCCTCCGGCATTACCCCGTAGCCCAGCCGCCAGCCGGTCATGGCGTAGGTTTTGGAGAACCCATCCATCAGGATGGTGCGCTCTTGCATGCCCGGCAGCGTGGCGATGCTGACGTGCTCTCCTTCGTAGATCAGGCGGTGGTAAATCTCGTCTGAGAGCACCATGATGTCCCGTTCCTGGGCCACCTCGGCGATCACTTCCAGATCGGAACGCTCCAGCACGCCACCGGTGGGATTTTGCGGCGAGTTGACGATGATCAGCCTTGTTTTCGGCGTCACCGTCGCGCGGAACTCGTCCGGGTCGAAGCGGAAGTCGTTCTCCTCGCGCAGCCGGTAGGGCACCGCCCTGGCCCCCACGTAATCGATCATCGACTCGTAGGTTGGGTAACCGGGGCCGGGACACAGCACGTCGTCTCCAGGCTCGATCAGCGCCAGAATCGCGAAAAACACGACCGGTTTGGCACCGGGGGTGACGACGACCTGATCCGGGTTCGCCTCCAGCCCATGCGCGCGCTTGACATAATCGACGATGGCCTGGCGCAGGGGAAGGATGCCGGCTGAGGGAGTGTAATGGGTATGGCCGTCGTTAAGGGCATTGATGCCCGCCTGGACAATGTTGGCCGGGGTGTCAAAATCTGGCTCGCCGTTCTGCTGGTGGCCCACCTGGCGGCCCTGTGCTTCCAGCTCGCGGGCGCGGGCTAACACACTAAATGCGCCTTCCGACTTAAGCCGTGAGAACGATGCGGCCAGCTTTGTCATACGTATGCCTCCATCCTGGGGAGTGTTGGGGATCAAGCCGGGCTTGGCCCGGTATCCGTGCTGCAAGCTGTCCCAATATTACCACGGATGGAGAATCGGTGGGATGTGTGGTTTCTGCCTGTGGGCGGCGATTCGAAAGATCGCTGCTCTATAGGCTGTCTCTATTTACAAAAGGGTATCAGCGTACCTGATACTTGTTGTGCACAGATAGTAAAAAAGATATTCTTGTAAAATATGTTAGCTCTTCTCCGGTAGGCCAACAGGATGCGGTAGGAGTAATGATATGGCGACAACAGCCCCCATTTCCCAGGGCGACACCTTGNNNNTCGCGGGCCAGCTTCTTGGCCCGGTTGGTGAACTGCATCATCTTGAGCACGTCAATCCCAATGAACATCGCCCGGAAGCCAGAGCCTTCAATCGAGAGGAAGGCAATCCCGGCCTCACCGACCGCGTCTTTCTGAATTTCCTCCTGGTGGCGTTTCAGTTCATCTTCCAGCTGTTGTTCGCCATCATGTTCATCCTGATCCAGTTTATCGCCCTGTTCTGGTTCCTCTCCAAGTCAAAAGTCGAGGTCATCCGGCCCGGCGACCCCAAGCAGGTCACCTTTGACGACTACAAGGGTCAGCCCAAGCTGCTTGAGCTGGTGAAGCAGTGGATTTCGCTGATGTCCGACCGGGAGAAGTTCACCCGGATGGGCGGGAATTTCATCAACGGTATTTTGCTCTTCGGCCCGCCCGGCACGGGCAAGACGCTGCTGGCGAAAGCGATGGCCGGTGAGGCCGGAATTGCCTTCCTCTCGATTGAAGGCTCCGGCTTCCGGGCGATGTTCATTGGGATTGACGTGCTCAAGATGATGCAGTTCACCAACCGGGCCAAGAAGCTGGCCCGCGAGTACGGGGCCTGCATCGCCTACATCGACGAGATCGACGCGGTGGCCGCCTCCCGTGGGGCGGTGATGGGTGGCAACAACGTGGCTGGCAGCACGCCCGCTCCCGACTCGCCGGGTATCATGCCCGCCATGATGGGCGGCATGATGGGCGGCGGCACCGGCGCGCTCACCCGCCTGCTGACGGTGATGGATGGCATCGACGAGCCAACCCGCTGGGAGAAGCGGACCAACAAGATTCGTAAGCTGCTGGGCAAACCCCCGCTCAAGCGCGACTGGCACGTGCTCTACATGGGCTCCACCAACCGCCCCGACGTGCTTGACCCGGCGCTGACCCGTCCAGGCCGCTTCGACCGCCTGATCCAGGTCGACGTCCCCGACCGGGCCGGTCGCCGCGCGATCATCGAGTATTACCTGGACAAAATCCAACACGACGATACGGTGGATGTGGAAGCCCTGGTGCAGGACACCACTGGCTACACGCCCGCCTCGCTGATGGCGGCGATCACCAAAGACGCTGTGCGCACCGCCGTCTTCGACGGGCGGGATAAGGTCAGCCAGAGCGACATCGACCGTTCGTTGCAAGAGCAGGCCGGTGGGATGGAAAACCCGATCGAGGAGATGCCTGAGGAACAGCGCCGCCAGATCGCTTACCACGAGGCCGGGCACGCGGTCGCTTCCTATCATCTGAAACCCAGCCGCCGCCTGGTGCGGGCGACGATCATCCGCAGTGGTCGGGCGCTGGGCCACGTTCGCTCCGTTGAAGAGTGGGAATCCTATGTGATGCCCCTCCAGGAGGACGTGGCAAACATCATGGTCAGCATGGCCGGACACGTCGCCACCAAGGTCTTCCTGGGCGAGTACTGGACAGGTGCCAGTTCCGATTTCCGCGCGATACGGGCCTACATCAGCCGTTTGATGACCTATGGATATTTCGGACCGCCCATCATCGACCCCCAGCAGATGTTCACCCCAGGCGCAGCCGTCGAAGGGGAGCCGTTTGACATCGTCTGGAAGCGTGTCGAGAAATTCTGGGAAGACACCGAGGTCCAGGTCGAGGCTTTTATTGCCGATCACACTGCCGAGGTGGAGGCGGTCGCCCAGGCCCTGCTGGAGCGCGAGTCACTCACCGGCAAGGAACTGCGTGAGATCATCGCCCGCGCGGTGGAGTCCGCCAACCACCAGGACAAGCCGTCTGAGGAGCCGCTGGTCGAGAAGCTGACCCCGGCGGACATCATGGCGGAAATCGTCGCCAGCTCCAAGCGGGATAGCGCTGCTGCCGAGGCCGAGGAAGCCCCGCCAGGCGGCGACTGATCCCCGCACAATCTATTTCATGCACATTCCGGCGGCCCGTCTTCTCGATGCGGGCCGCTTTGGCTTCTCGGTTGAGAAAGCAGTCCGGTTTACCTTTTTTTAAGCATCGTGTATGCTAATGTAAGGTAGTACACTTTTGGCAGGCCAAGGCATCGATCCATCGCCCCGGCGCGCCGAGGCACGATGGTTTGTGGGTTTGGAGCCGTGACGACCCCGACCGGGTAGTCCCCGGCCCGCTCCCTGACCGATGCCCACACGTTGAGAGATGAGCTGTGTCCGAACACAAAGATACAATTCTGGTCATCGATGGTGATTCTGAAGAGGCGTCGCTCTTCGTTGATGGAGCTTTGGTTCCCTTCGGTTACGAAGCCGACTACGTAGCCGACGGCGGGGCCGGGCTGGCGATGGTGCTGGAATCCCTGCCCGATATCCTGGTGCTCGACCTCAACCCGGTGGGCCTGAGCGGCTACGACATCCTGGCCGCCTTGAACGCTCAGGCCGTCGACGTGCCGGTGATCCTGCTGGTCGATCCGCAGAACGAGCAGGCGGCGCGCCAGGCGTTCCGGCTGGGCGCGCGCGATTACCTGGTGCGCCCGGTTCGAGAGACGGAGCTGATCCAGTCCGTCGAGCAGTTGATGAACGACGTCCGGCTGCGCCGCGACCGTGAATCGCTGGTCAGTGAGGCGCGCCACGCCGACGAGGAGGCCGAGCAGCGCCTGCGCGAGCTAAAGACCCTGATGGGCATCGGCAAGTCGGTCACGGCGCTGACCGACCAGAACGAAGTGCTCGACCGGGTGATCCGCGCCGCGATCCAGCTCACCAAGGCGGAGACAGTGGGTATCTTCCTGCTCGATCACCAGACCGACGAGCTGATCCTCCACGCCGGGCAGAACCTGAGCCGCAACCTGCTCGACCACATGGGCGAGCCTATCGACGACGACCTGGCGACGATGATAATGAACTCCCAGGAGACGTACATCGCCAGCGGGGAGGGGCTGCGCCGCTATCCACCCGCCCAGCAGGGCGCGACGGCGGTGATCTACGCCCCGATGGCGGTGCAGGAGAACTCGATCGGCGTGCTCTGGGTGGCGAACACCCGCCTGCCTTTCGAGCCGTTTATGAAAGACCTGATGACCGCGCTGGGCGATTATGCGGCAATTGCCGTCGCCAATGCCCGGCTGTTCGCCACGATGGAAGAGCGTACTCAGCAGCTTGAGGTCGTCAACGTGCAGTTGCAGGCGCAGCAGGACGAGGTTGGTCAGGGTGAGGCAGCCCCGGTCGGCGATGGGGAGTCCGCCGTCCGCTCGCGCCAGGAGCTTGCCGGGCAGATCCGCAGCCCGCTCACCGAGATATTGGGCAACCTGAACCTGTTCCGCACCGGCGAGATGGGCCCGCTGCCCGCCTCTCACCAGGCCGCCGTCGACGTGATGCACCGCCAGGTCGAGGCGCTCGTCCTCCTGATCGACGATCTCAGTCCTCCTGATACGGGCGGGCTGTAGTGAGGCGATAGTCTACAAACGGTTAGACACAGCGGCATAATCCCCTGCCCTGGTTCAATA
>JARRJX010000005.1:0-13258 GCA_037388645.1 Chloroflexota bacterium | reverse complement strand
GAAGAACCCCCCGCTGAGGAACAGACTCCCCCCGCTCCGTAACCCTGGCCCGAACGCCGATATTCCTGCGTAAGAAACCGGTCAATTAAATTGCAATTGGGGGTGCCCCTGATCTATACTGACTCTAATATGATGAGGGTTTTTATTGGTTCCTGGTGCTGGATTGGCCTGCGGAGACATTGGATTTGGGTGTCAGGCGGGGAGAACAGATAGAGATGATGCCTCTGGCTTTTGAAGAGTTCATAGCCCCATACGCCGATTTGCCGGTCTACGAGCACAATTTACTGAACAAAGCTTATCAATACGCCAAACAGGCTCACGCCGGACAGAAACGGATGTCCGGCGAAGATTATTTTGTCCACTGCGTGGAAGTCGCCCGCATCCTGCTCGACCTGGGGATGGATACGGTCGTCGTAGCCGCCGGTTTGCTTCACGACGTCGTCGAGGACATCCCGGAGATCACGGTAGAGGACCTTCGGGCGGAGTTTGGCAACGAGGTCGCCCAGCTGGTGGAGGGCGTCACGAAGATCGAGCGCATCCCACTCCAGGCGGAATTCCCCGAACAGAGAACCCGGCCTCCCGATCAGGAGGCCGAATATTTACGGAAGACCCTGCTGGCGATCAACGACGACGTGCGGGTGATTCTGATCAAGCTGGCCGACCGGCTGCACAACATGCGGACGCTCGGCCACCTCCCGCGCGATCGCCAGATTCGCAACGCGCGCGAGACGATGGACATCTTCGCGCCGCTAGCCAGCCGCCTGGGCATCTGGCAGTTCAAGTGGGAGCTGGAAGACCTGTCCTTCCGATACCTTGAGCCGGAGCGCTACCGGGCCATCTCGGCGATGATTGCCGAGCGCCGCGCCGACCGCGATTATTACGTGAGCCGGATCATCGAATACCTGAAAGACGTGCTGGCGAAGCATGAGATCGACGCCGAGGTATCCGGGCGCTCGAAGAACATTTACAGCATTGCGCGCAAAATCGACGAGAAGGGGCTTCCCTTCGACCAGATTTACGACGTGCGCGCCGTCCGGGTGGTGGTGGCCGACGTGTTCACCTGTTACCAGGTGTTAGGGATCATCCACCAGGAGTGGCGGCCCATCGCGGGTGAGTTTGACGATTACATTGCGGCCCCCAAGGATAATTTTTACCAGTCTCTCCATACCGCCGTCATTCTGGGGGATGGCAAGACGCTGGAGGTGCAGATCCGCACGCCGGAAATGCACAACAACGCCGAATATGGGGTCGCCGCCCACTGGCGCTACAAAGAATCGACCAGGCAGCGCGACGAATCGTTCGAGCGGCGGATACAGTATCTGCGTGAGATGATCGACATCGGACGCGGGGTTGACGACGCGGGCGAGTTCATCGACCTGATGCGCAGCGACGTTTTCCAGGATCGGGTGTACGTGTTCTCTCCACGGGGCGACATATACGACCTGCCCGCTGGCTCCACCCCGATCGATTTCGCCTACCACATCCACACCGACATCGGCCACCGCTGCCGGGGCGCGAAGGTGAACGGCAAGCTCGTGTCACTGGATTACGTTTTACAGGTTGGCGACCGGGTTGAGATACTGACCGCCAAGCGCGGCGGCCCCAGCCGGGACTGGCTGACCTCCAGCCTGGGCTACGTCAAGACCAAGCGCGCTGTGGCGAAGATACGCCAGTGGTTCCGTCGGCAGGACTATGAAAAGATGGTCATTCAGGGACGCGAGGTGCTTGAGCGCGAGCTAAAGCGCCTGGGGCTGGAAAAAATGTCCCACGATCAGGTCGCGGAGCTGTTCAACGTCGATAAGACGGAAGACCTGCTGGCCCTGATCGGCTTCGGCGACATCAATACGCAGCATATCGCGACCAAGATACTGGAAATGGAGCGCAGCCAGGCCGAGGCGGCGGAGGAGCCGGTCGTCGCCCGGCCAGCCAGGCCGCTCACCACACCCACGCAGGGCGTCCGCATCCAGGGCACCGGCGGGCTGCTGACTCAGCTGGCCCGCTGCTGCAACCCGGTGCAGGGCGATGAAGTGATTGGTTACATCACGCGCGGGCGGGGGGTCACCGTTCACCGTCGCGACTGCCCCAATATCCTCAACCTGAACGAGCCAGAGCGGCTGATCGAGGTTGAGTGGGGGGAAGCCAGCGACGACGTGTACCCGGTTCCCATCGAGATCGACGCCTACGACCGCAAAGGGCTGGTACGTGACATCAGCACGGCGGTGGCCGAGGAACAGGTCAACATGCGCAACATCAGCGTGCAGACCAACAATAACCTGGCCCGCTTCACGGTGACGATGGAGGTGGAGAGCGCCGCGCAGCTCAGCCGCGTCCTGTCAAAGATCGAGCGCGTCCCAAACGTCATGACGGCCCGGCGTCGTAAAGCCTGAACCGGGACCATCATCGCGGATTCTCAACATAGAAAGGGCTGTGCCGCATGCCGCTTGAGGGCAAGGGTCTCTACATCTGGAAGGTGAACAACGTTGAGGGAGGAGACCCGGCGGCGATAGCGCGGCGTGCTTCTCAGGCAGGCCTGTCTCACGTGTTGATCAAGGTCGCGGATGGGTCGCGTGCCTACAACCCCGGCCTGGTTGCCCCGATCGTGCCGCTGCTGAAGGACATCGGGATTCAGGTGTGGGGATGGCAGTATGTGTATGGGAACTCGTACTTTGCCGAGGCGGACATCGCTGCCCAGCGGGTCAAGGAGCTGGCGCTCGACGGCTTGGTGGTCAACGCGGAGATCGAATACAAGAACAAGCCTGCCCCGGCCCGCGCCTATATGGAGAGCCTGCGCTCAAGGCTGACGGGAATCCCGATCGCGCTCAGCTCCTACCGCTACCCATATTATCACCGCGACTTCCCCTGGTCGGAGTTCTTGAGCTTCTGCGACATCAACATGCCCCAGGTGTACTGGCTGATGGCGACCAACCCCGCCGAGCAGCTTGACCGATCCCTCGCCGAGTTTGAGACGATCTTCCCGGTGCTGCCGATCATCCCGACCGGTGCAGCCTACACCGAGTATGGCTGGCGCGCCCGGCCTGCCGAGATCACAGAATTCCTTCAGCGCGTCCGCCAGAAGAGCCTCTCCGCGGTGAATTTCTGGAGCTGGGATTATGCGGGCAGCGCGGAAGGTGCGGATTTGTGGCGCGCCATTGCCGCTTACGATTGGGGGGTGGGCAGGCCAAAGGCGGATCTGATCGACAGCCTCTTCGACGCGCTGAACCGCCACAGTGTCGGCGATCTGGTCGCGCTGTACCATCCAAACGCCGTCCACGTGACCCCGCAGCACAACATCGGCGGGCACGACGCGATCCGGCAGTATTACACCCGGCTGTTTAACTCAGATTTGCCTGGCGCACGCTTCCAGGTGGAGACTCGCGTCAGCGAGGGCTACGTCCGGTATGTGAGGTGGGACGCCACGGCGACGAATGGAAAATCGGTCAGCGACGGTTACGATACCATCGCCCTGCGCGATGGCCTGATCCAGTATCACAGCAGCATTTACCGGATCCGCTGACTGGCGGGGTAGTCAGCGCCCCAGGCGCGCCCGGATATTCTCCACAACTTTCCCCTGGATGGCCTGCCGGGCCTGCCGGATGGCGTTCATGATCGCGATGTCGTCTGAGCGGCCATGAGCGCTGATGACCAGTCCATCGATCCCAAGCAGGGGCACGCCGCCCACCCTGCTGGGGTCGAGGAGAGCGCCTACCCGTTTGAAGGCCGGATAGGCCAGCGCACCGCCCAGGGTGGTGATCAACCCCCTCCTGATCTCCTCTGTCAGCACGTCTTTGACCATCTTCGCCGTCGCTTCGAGTGTCTTCAGCAGGACGTTACCCGCGAAACCGTCGTGGATGATCACGTCCGTTTTGCCGCTTAAGATTTCCTTTGGCTCCAGGTTGCCGATGTAGTTGAGCATATGCTGCTCGTGCATCAAAGGGGTGGTCTCCTTGACGAGCTGGTTGCCCTTCCCTTCCTCTTCGCCGTTGCTCAGCAGCGCGACGCGCGGCTCTTTCACCCCTAAGGCCAATTCGGCATACAGGCTGGACATCTGGGCGAACTCCACCAGGTTCTCCGACTTGCAATCCACATTCGCGCCGATGTCGGCGGAGACGGTCAGCCCGCTCGGCAGCGGGTAAATGGCGGTCAGCGCGGCGCGCTTGATCCCCTTGATCCGACCCAAAGGCCCCAGCGTGGCGATCGTCAGCAGCCCGCCCGTGTTCCCGGCGGAGACGAAAGCCTCGGCCTGGCCTTCTTCGACCAGCCTCATGCCGACGTGCATGGACGAATCCGGCTTGCTTTTGACAACGTCGGGCTTATCGGTCATCGTAACGGCCTGGCTGGCGTGTATGATCTCCAAACTTAAGCCGGTCGTATCGTGCTTGCCCAGCTCGGCCTCGACCTTCGCCCGGTCGCCAACCAGCAGGATCGTATCACCCCATTCCCTGGCAGCCAGAATAGAACCGGCCACGTCTGGGGCCGGGTTATCGTCCGACCCCATCGCGTCAACTGCAATACGCATCTTTTTGTTTTCTCCTCAAGTAGGGGGAGGGATCATCGTGTCAGGTCAGTTGTCGGAGAACAACGTCGTCCGGCTGTCGCCGCGCCGCTCGTCCTGGACGAGCATCTGGTCCAACAGCATCGATTCACGCCTGAGCAGCGCTCGCTCTGCCTGAAGCATGGCGGTCAGATCGGACGATTCCAGCAGCTCTTGTTTCTCCTCCATCGGGAGGGGCAGCAGGATAGCCGTCAGCAGGGCCAGAGCCAGCCCATCTTCCGGTATCTCATTCACCTCTGTCTTGGACTCGGTGGCTTCCTCCAGCCTTTTAATATAACTACGCAGCGGCGATATCAAGGCAGCAACTGCTTCCTGGACGGCGGGGTGCTTTTCCCCGGCAAAAGGGTAGTCCTCGACCAGCCCAACCAGGTAGGGCCTGGACTCGCGAAGCTCGTGGACGCGGAAGCGCTGGTAGCCGATCGAGAAGATATTCATCCGCCCATCGGCCAGCTCCTCGACCTGGGTGATGTAGGCCGAGGTGCCGACCCCATGGGGGACGGCAGGCCCCCCCACCTCAACCCCTTCCTGAATCAGCACCACCCCAAACGGCTTTCCGTCCTTGATGCATTCCCCGATCATCTGCCGGTAGCGCGGCTCAAAAATGTGCAGCGGTAAAACCATGCCGGGGAAGAGCACGGTATGGAGCGGGAACAGCGGCAGTTCCTTTAGTTGGCTCATGGCGGTCACCTTATTCCCTGCACGCCAGGGCTGGCGTGCCAGCGGCCCGGATGATTGAGAGCGATTGACAGTAACCAGCCGCATGATATAATGAGTGCGTGTTATCGCGTCAAAGCGCCCCGGTGGCGGAATTGGCATACGCGGCAGGTTGAGGGCCTGTGCCCAACTGGGCGTGGAGGTTCGAGTCCTCTCCGGGGCATCGAGACGCCTTACTCCAAGCGAGGTAGGCGTCTTTTTATTTCCTGCCCATTATACTTGGTTTTCTCGCCCTTTTCTTATCGAGTTTCCCCGCGACCGGGTATTTCCACCTGGAGCATCGCCGTGAGGCGCGCCACCAGCCCGATCAAGTCCCGCGTGTAGCTCTGTACGTAATCCTGCGCCATCAGACGCGCCAGGTCTATCCGCCCGGCCTGGATCAGCGGCTCGACGTGTGGCCGGAAATCCCGCATGGTGACGTACAGCCGGTTTTCGTCGTCGGTCATCACCCCCCAGACCAGGTCTTTGGTGTTGCCGTCGTCCTTCGCGCTCATGAACCGGGTCAGCGACGAGCCGCGCGCCACCCGCCCCACGTTGGAATAAACCTCGTCGCCCTTGACGATCTCGTTCAACAGCGGCACCCGATCGGGGATGGTGTTCAGCGTCCGCTGTAGCCAGGCTGGCAGGTGGGACAGCATGTTAAAAATGGCAACCGAGAGGCTGTCTCCCCGCAGGGCGACGGCCTTGCTTGCTGCCAGGATGTGGCTGAAGGCCCGCAGGTTGCCGATCAGGAACGTCCGTTTCCTCAAAAAGTGCTGCAAGGCGTCCTGGCCTTCGGGCGTGTCGGGCGGCTCGATCCGGCGGTAGGCCTGATAGGCGTCCCAGGTATCATCCCAGATGGTGACGATGTGCTCGGTCAGGTTGCGGAACGTCAGCAGGAAAATCCGCTCGCCCGGCTCGAAAGGCGAGGCGTCCACGGGGATAGCCAGGGCCGGGTTGATCAACCGACCCCGCTCCAGCGATCGCTCAATCGCATCGACCGCTCGCCGGTCCAGCGGCGACTCCGCCCCCTGCCGGAATACGTCGATCGCCTCCTGTACCTGGGGAGAGGGTCGGTAATGGGCTGCGTGGAAAATGCGGGTGATCACCAGCAGGTCGTTGACGGTCAGGCGGGTGATCGTCTTCTCCAAAAGGAGCTGCCTCAGCTCAAAAATGGTGGCGATGTCGTAGATGGTCGTCTCCGCCGAAATTTCGGGATACTGGCGCAGGTTGAGCGCCTCCCGCGTGAAACGGGTGGAGGAAACGAGGGGGATCGAGCGCGGTGGGGGGGCCTCGCCAGGGGCGATGGTGATACAGCGCTTGGCCCAGTGCACCGCCGCGGTGGTCAGGACTTCGGCCATCGCCAGCGACCAGTTTCCGTCGAAGAACACGTGGGATTGATCGAAGATGATGCTGTCGGCGGTGCGCATGATCACCAGCGCGTGGTCGCCGATGCCCCGGTTCGCGCGCCTGATCTCCGCCAGCGACCGGTCGCGCCGCTGCATGTCCCAGTTAATGATGATCGGCGTCCTGGAAAGAAGCGCCAGGGAGTGCTGCGTCTCCTCCGGGAGCAGGCTTCTCAGGCGGTGCTGGCGGTCACGCGGGGTTTCGGCCAGCAGGAGGTCCGGGTCCGGCAGGTCACGCCCTGGCATGGTCTCGGCGGCGAGCGGCTGCGCCAGGATCGCCTGAACCTGGCCTTTGACCCGTGAGGCAGGAGCCAGGTCGAGATAGCCCAGCCACTCCCCATCGTCCGCCCGGTGAACCTGCCCATCCTGCACGATGAGGGCGGTGCCATCGGGGGCAACCGGCGCGCCGTCGACGAAGCCGAGCGGCCAGCGAACGCCGCCCTGTCCATAGACGACCGGCGCACCGCTCTCGTCGCGGTCGGCCACGTTGATCAGATAGTATTCCCCGTTATGGATCAGGCCGATGTTTGTTTCCCAGAGCGGAACCGGCTCTTTGCTGTCCCGGTGCAGCCCAGGGGCAAGCCGCGCCATCACCGACATCTGTTTCTGGTAGGCGGGCAGGTTCATTTTCAACCGGGAATAACGGGAAAAGATGTGCTCTTTCAGGTGGGGGGGCAGTGTGTCGATACGCGGTGAGATGAAGGCGTTGAACGCCGCCCGGCGCACATCGGCGTAAGTGCCGTTGAGCGGCGCGTTATACGGGCGCGCCAGCTCCCACTGGCGCTGCAGGCGGACAAACTGGGGTTCGTTCTCCAGCCCATCCAGGCGGGCTGCCTCTTTGACCAGCTTCAGCAGCGTCCACTCCTGCCAGATCACCCCCATCAGGTCGTCGTAGCTCCACAAAAACTGGATCAGCGCCATCACCCAGGCTGACAGGTCGTCCACCTCGGTCGCTTCGGCGGGGCGGGCGCGGTGGTAGCCGATCGTCTCGCAGGTGTGGTGGGCCAGGTCACCCCGCAGGCTGAAATACAGCGCCCACTGCCAGGAGCCCTGGGGGTGACGCTTCGGCTCCCCGGTGATCCAGGTGCGCATCCGGTGGTAGGTTTCCAGGACGATGGCGGGGATGACGATCAGGATAAAATAGAGGAAGTGGTCGCGCCAGCTCGTCAGCCTCGACCCCTGTCGAGAGTTATCCGCGGAGTGAATCTGCCTGGCCCGCAACAGCGTCAGCCCGCTTCGAATAAGCCCGGCGAGCGTTGCCGAGGAGAAGTACGCCTCCAACGGCTCGTAGTCGGTTGGGTTGCTGTTGAGCGTCATTGGCCCTCAGATATCTGGTCAGAACCCTTGCCAATCGTAGCACCACTGGTGATCCGCCGCCAGCGACTATTATTACCCCCCTCTCCACAAGCGTGCTATACTCGGCCCCGTTTGAAACCATTAGATAACGGAGATCCCCTCCATGAAATGTCGTAAAATCACGTACGCGATTTTGCTTATCGCCCTCACGGGGATTGGCCTGGCAGCTTGTGGCGGTGGCGAGCCTGAGACTGATGCCTCCTCGCTGCCTCCCGTCCAGGAACCTCTCCCGCTGCTTCAAGTGCCGACCGTGCCGGTTTCTGTAGAGCTTTACACCGCCGGGATTAATTTCCCCACCCGGATGGCCTGGGCTCCCGATGGTCGACTCTTTGTCACCGAGAAGGGTGGTGCGGTTCGCGTCATCTCGGCGGACGGCGTCTTACAGCCGGAGCCGGTGATCGAGCTGCCCACGAACGAAGAGGGTGAGCAGGGGCTGCTGGGCATCGCCCTCGACCCGGACTACGAGGAAAACCACTACATCTGGGTGTACCACACCTGGTCTGACCCGGAACACACCCGTGAGCGCCCCTGGCACCGGGTAGTTCGCTTCGTCGAGCAGAATGGGGTGGGCAGTGACCCGCGCGTGGCCTGGGAGATGGAAGACGCCTTCCCGGAGTCGACGATCTTGAACGGCGGCGAGGTCGCGTTCGGGCCGGACGGTATGTTGTACGTCTCGCCCGGATCGACCAACAACGTGCTCAGCGTGGTAGACCGCCAGGCCCCACAGGGCAAAATCCACCGGCTGACGCCGACCGTTCCCGCCCAGCCAGCCCCGGACAACCCGCACCCGGATTCCTCGATCTGGGCGTACGGCTTCCGTAACACCTACGCCTTCACCTTCCAGCCAGGGACGGGTGAGATGTATGGGACGGAGAACGGCCCCGACTGCGACGACGAGATCAACCGCATACGGGCCGGACTGGACTACGGCTGGCGGCAGGATGGGTTGTGCGAGGACAACAATTTGCCCGATGATTACCCGGATCGCTTCGAGCCGCCGATCGTTTCTTTCACCCCGACTACCTCACCAACCGGCATCATGTTCTACACCGGCGACGTATTCCCCGAATGGCACAACTATATGTTCTACTGTGCTTACAACCTGGGACGGATGTATTACATCAACCTGGGTGATGACGGCAAGACGGTCGAGACCGCTGGCACGGTGGAGACGGGTTACGCCCGCTGCGCGGTAGACATCACCACCGGCCCGGATGGTAACATCTACTTCAGCGACCTCAACGCGATTTACCGGGTGGTACGGGCGAGCGAAGAGTGAATTTCTAACGGCAAATAGTGAGGGGCGAGCACTTAGTCTCGCCCCTTTTGATTCGTCGCCGGTAGGTCGATCTGCGCTACTGTGTCATCAGGAACGCCACCAGCGCGTCGATCTGATCCTCACTCAAAACCCGGCCATAATCGGGGTACATCGAGCCGTTTTCAAACCCAGGCGGTTTGTAGGCATTGGGCGAGATGATCGAGCTGATCAGGTAGCTCCTTGCCGACTGCCCCCTCACCCGTTTTCCGGCGGTTTCGCTGATCCCTTGCAGCGTCGGCCCAACCAGGACGGTGCCGTCGAGCGTGTGACACAATGCGCAGGCCGGGGCGATGTCGGTGCCGTTGTGGAATATCTCATCTCCCATAGCGACCTGGGGATCGGGGGTGCGCTCCGGGCTGATCGAGCGGACCAGGTTGGTGCCGACCAGCAGCGCCCAGCTCCCGCGGTCATCCCAGCGCAGCACGTACCCGGTGAAGTCGAGCACCAGGGTCAGGAGCAGCAGGCTGATTCCGATCAGCCAGTTAGAGCGGCGGTTTTTGTATGCGCCGGAAAACAGCACCCGCGCCATGTGGAGCGTCACGGTGACGACCATCGCCTGCCCGGCCCAATAGTGCATGTTGCGGATCAGCCACCCGTAGGGAGCCGCGTAGGCGATCAGCTTGACGCTCTCGTTGGCCTTATCCGGCGTGGGCACGTAGAGGAACATCTCCAGGATGCCGGTCACGCCCAGGATGATGAACAGGGCGACGCTGATCGCGCCCAGGTAGAAGGTGTAGGTGAAGCGCGCCGAGGAAGCCGGTGTGCTGGGAGTGCGTAAGTGTTCGTAAAAATTCGGGCGTCTCGCCATTGAGAAGCTCCTGGCAGTCCTTAATCAGGCGGACAGGCGGACGGAAGGGTCGACCTGCAGGGCACGGTCGACGACCAGCCTGCCGCCGTCCCAGCTCAGTTGCAGGAAGCGCAGCGGAACCGTCGCCGGCCCCACCAGCACTCTACCATCGGCGGCGAACTGGCTGCCGTGGCAGCGGCACTGAAAAGATGAATCCGGCTGGGCGTATACCGTGCAGCCCAGGTGCGTGCAGATCGCGTCGACGGCGTAATAGCCGCCTGAGTCCTGGAACAGCCAGACCTGCCCGCTCTCCAGATAGACCGGGAAGGTGGTGAACGATCCCGGCGAGCCGAGGGTAAAACGGGTCGCCTGCTCGGTGGGCGGCTCGAAGCGCAGGAATTTGAGAAACTGCCCCAGGCCAAGGGCCACCGGGGCCGCCCAGATTACATTCACCATACCGCGCAAGACGGCGCGGCGGTCGATCGCTTGAATTCGTTCCTTAAGGCTCATAAGTATGACATTCCTGACAATCGGCAGCCCTCTGCCGCTCGACGTCTTGTTCGCATTCTGACCCCATCACCTGCGGGATCAGGTAGGTGGGGCCGCCGACCTTGCTCGACAGGGAGTACAGGTCGTTCTCCACCCGGATGTGCCCCATCGCATCCCCGTCCGGCGAGAGCAGGACGGTGTTGCCCACGAACACGTCATAGAACGGGTTCAGCCGCGCCCGCCGGAAGGCCACGTCGTTCGGGTCTTCCAGGGTAACGGTGGCGGGGCTTTCTTCCAGCGTGCCGTGGCAGGTGCGGCATTCCACCCGCCGGGCGTCGGCCTCGTTGGTGTAAATGTCGCCGTCGCCCATCACCTCGTTGGCGGTGTGGCAGTCGATACAATCCAGCTCGTACTGGCAGACCGCGTAGTGGGTCGAATCGGCGGTGTACAGCTCGGCCATCCGACGCTCGCTCCCGGAGAGCGCCTCGACCCCGTCCAGGTCGTCGCGCGGGGTGAAGGTCAGCGTCTCCAGGTCGTGGGTGCCCCGGTTGTGGCAATGGTTGCAGGTGGTATAGGGGATGGCTGTGGTCAGCTCGTGGGTGGCGGCGTGCCCGGTCTCGGTCTGGGACAGGGTGGGGTCGCTCCCCTGGTAAAGCCCGTTGCGCGCATACACCGTGTGGCAGCTTGAGCAGCCCGTCCCGCGGTGATAATACGGCTCGTCGGTGACGGTCTGGGAGGCGACGTGACAGGTCAGGCACTCCTCCGCAAACTCGGTGACGGCGGGGTTGTCAAAGCTTTCGGGATCGAAGCGGCGCAGCGCCTCGACGGCTGCCGGGTTTACCACATCCTCGTCGCTGACCGCCAGGTTTCCGTAGTAAACGCCCTCCTGGGCCAGGCCGTTCAGGTCGAGCAGCGCGTTGATTGCCCCGGCGTAGCTCGCCTGGACGCTCCGGGTGACCCGCTCGATGTGGTCGCGGTCGTTCGCCACGTCGCCGCTGTGGCAGTCGACGCTCCCACAGGAGACCTCGACCACGCTCAGGTCCGCCGGGTTGCCGGGGTTGGCCTCGCTGCCGATCAGGCCGGTGTGGGCCACCTCTTCGTCGAGCGACAACCGGTCGCCTCCGTGGCAAACCACGCAGCCGAAGGTGTCCACCGGGTGCGAGTCGCTGATCTGCTCGATCCCGTTGTGGCAGGTCAGGCACAATTCGGCCTCGCCGTTCAGGGTAGGCGTGATCAGCCGCACCTGGGGGTTGTCCTGCCAGCGCGACCAGGCCGGGTTGTCCTGCCGGTTGACGGCGGCCAGCAGCGCGCCTGTCAGGGCCACCGTCCCGATGATCAGGGTGATCGGCACGCCCACCGATCCGGCCAGTTTTCGCTTATGAAATGACATAGGGCTACCTCAGCGCTGCCACAACCGTCAGCGCCACGACGGCGATCGTGATCACGACCAGGATAACCTGGGCGATCCGCCCCTGGCGGTTGAACCAGACGGCCACTCCCTCGTTGTGCCAGTCGAAATAAGGCAGCAGGGTGAGCAGCAGCACCACGGCCAGCGGGGTGAGCACTCCGGCAATCGCCGGAGGCCAGATGCGCAGCAGCTCCTGCACCCACAGGAAAATCCAGGGTGCCTGGGTGTGCTCCACCAGCGCGCCAGGCTCCGCCCCAGGCCCGATCGGCGGCTCGACGAAGGTCGAGATCAGGATCAGCGCCGCCATGGTGAGGAAGAAGGTCAGCACCTCGCCGCGCACCGCCAGGGCGCGCTCGACGCGCACCGGCGCGGGCTCGTCGGGGCTGCGCTCCGGGCTGGAGATGCCGCCGTCGCGCCGCACGCGGAAGCCGTGCCAGACGATCAGGACCAGCATCGGGATCGCCAGTCCCATCACGTGCCAGGCGTAAAAGCGAAGCAGGGTAACCTCGCTGATCGCAGGCCCACCGACGACAAAGCGGTAAATCGCCTCGCCCAGGGTGAGGGATTCCTCGTCAGCGGGGCGTGCCCCACCACAGGCGCTCAACAGCAGCAAGCACCCCCCCGCAGCGAGGACCAGCATTATTGTTCGGTACTTGGGATGTTTATGCATTAAGGTTCTCGGTCTGCACCAGGCCAGATCGCGGGCCGATCTTACGAGGCCCGGCGGACTCTGTGGAGTGTCAAAGATCACCGGGCCGTGTGCGCAATGTCATTCCGGGCCATAAGCGGCCACCTTCAGCGAAGATCGACTACCGCGTTCGTATCGCATACTTCCCCGGTGGGGGAGACCTCCCCGGAGGGGGGCCGCACCAGGCGCGGCATGCCCCAGCCCGCCCAGTCGCCGACGTAATCCCCTGCCGGGCCGGGCCCGGTCTGGAAGGTCAGGCGGACGGTCTGCCCGCCGTAGGCGCTCAGGTCGATCAGGTGCGGGTGCCAGTGCTGGTTGGATGGCTCGTTCGCCAGGTATTCCTCAAGCAGCCGCGCCACCTCGCCGTCGTGCTCCACCTCCAGGGTAAACGTCGCCCCATCGCCCTCCCAGGTCCAGCTATCGGGGAACATCACCGTGTCGACGCGCAGGCAATCTGGCCCCGGCGGCAGGTCGAGCGTGTAGCTGAGCCGTGCGTCCGGCTGCATCAGCAGCGTGTCGTAGCCCGGCTCGCCCGGCACCTCGAAGGGGGTGACCGCGATA
>JARRJX010000004.1:0-15489 GCA_037388645.1 Chloroflexota bacterium | reverse complement strand
GGCCGAGGATCGCACCCTGGACGCCAAGGCGGCGGCCAAGATCCGAAACAAGATCGTCCGTACTCTAGAACACCAGTTGGGCGCCACACTGCGCGCCTAGATCGTGCGGCTGGGCGAGCGCCCCACGGTTAACAGAATCCTTACTCCGCCGAGACAAATGGGAAATGTAAGATGATTGTAATCCAAATACGTATATTTCCCCCTTCATAATCCCTATAAATCCTGCTAAGATCAGCCTACACATTCGATGATGCGAATACCTTACTACATCGAATCCCACGTCAGCGTGAGCCAGGCAGGCAACTCTGTGCAGACTCCGGCTCCTTGCCGGCCAACATCACCGCCCACGACAGGCTCCCGGTGTCTGCCCAGGTCGCCAGGGATTTTTTGAATTGGGGATGGACTATCTCGCACTTCCAGCCGCCGGAAACGCGATGCGCGACGAGCGGCTGGTGGGCGTGGAGTGAGAAGAGGCAGCGACTATGGCGAAAAAAATCCTCGTCATCGACGACAGCGAGCTAATCACCAAGCTGGTGCGGCACCACCTGGTAAGAGAAGGATACCAGGTGCTGGTGGCCGGGGACGGGCCAGCCGGGCTGAAGCTGGCCGAGGAAGAGAGCCCGGACCTGGTGATGACCGACGTGCTGATGCCGGAGATGGACGGCTTCGAGGTGACCCGCCGCCTGCGGAAGGCCGAGGCGACGGCCACGATACCGATCATGATCATGACCACCATGTCCAGCATCACCGACAAGCAGGCCGGGTTTGAGGCCGGGGCGGACGATTACATTACCAAGCCCTTTGAGGTGGCCGAACTCAGCATGCGGGTCCAGGCGCTGCTGCGGCGTCGGGGGCCGGTGGCTGCCCAGGATGGGACGGAAACCGGCCAGGTGATCGCCATGTTTGGCCTGCGGGGTGGGGCGGGCTGCTCCAGCCTGGCCGTCAACCTGGCGGTCGGACTGAGCCACCTATGGGGCACGCCGACGACCCTGTTCGACATGGCGCTGCCCGTCGGGCTGTGCGACGTGATGCTCCAGATGAAGCCACGTTACAACCTGGGCGACCTGGCCCGGCACAACGTGAACGACATCGACGAGGAAGTGATCAAGGGTTACCTGGCGCTGCACGATTCGGGTCTCCAACTGCTGGGCGGCGTAGTCGAGCCGCAGGAGGCCGACCTGGTCAGCGACAACCTGGTTTCGTTCCTGTTGGAGCACCTGCGGCTGTTCTCCCGCTACGTGGTAGTCGACACCGCCCATGCCTTTTCGCCACCGGTGTTGGCCGTGCTCGACAGCGCCGACCGGATCGTGATGCCGATGACGCCGGACATCAGCTCGGTGCGGCTGGCGGTCAGCACGCTCAAGGTGTTCGAGATGTTGGGCTATAAGCCGGACGAGGTCGAGGTGGTGGTGAACTGGACGTTCTCCAAGTCGGGCATCTCGACGGAGCGGATCGAGAAGGCGATCAACCGCCCGGTGCGGATGGTGATCCCGTACGTGCCGGGGCGCTGGAGCGAGGCGATCAACATGGGTAAGCCGGTGATCGAGGGCGAGCCAGACACCCCACTGGTAGCGATGCTGGAGGACATGGTGTGGCGCTTGAGCACCACCGACGATACCTCCAAACAACCCGCCAAGCCGACCGCAATGTGGAAGCGCGTATCCAAACGGCTGAAACATGAGAATGGGTAAAGGGTGGGATGGAGATATGACGACGGTGAATCCTGGCGAGCAGCACGGGCAGAGCGCGGTCGAGTACGCCTTGATCCTGGTGTTGGTGGGCGTGGTGACGATCCTTGGCATGACCACCTTTGGCGTCGGCCTGACTGAAATCTACTGTGGGATAATCGACACGCTGGGTGGGGAACCCACAGTCTGCACCGGCAGCGTGGCCTGGACGGAGGATTTTGGCGACTTAGACGACTGGAATATCACCGACGGCAAGAAGTGGAATAACGAGGACGGCCAGCTTTGCGTAGGGCCGGGCGGCGAGCATCGCGGGTTCACCGGCGAGGATAGCTGGGACGACTACACTGTCAACGTTTCTTCAGCCAACCTCGACCACGGCAACGGGTATGGCGTGTACTTCCGGGTGAGCAACGAGCCGGACATCAACAGCTACGTCTTCCAGTACGATCCCAGCTACCGGGGCGGCAGTTATCCAAACGGTGCGTTTCTGTTCCGAAAAGGCCCGATCGCGGCCAGCCCCGCCCCCGCCGATTTTGAATGGTACGACGTAGACCACCAGATATCGATAGAGATTCGGGGCGACACTTTTACCGCGTTCATCGACGGCAAGAAAGTGGTGCAGGGCAGCGACAGCCAGTTCACCACGGGCCGGATTGGGCTGCGAACCTGGGA
The DNA here is from genome assembly GCA_037388645.1 of Chloroflexota bacterium. GTDB lineage: Bacteria > Chloroflexota > Anaerolineae > Aggregatilineales > UBA3940 > JARRJX01. The sequence continues at coordinate 13,129 of JARRJX010000004.1, read as the reverse complement.
TGGCTCGCTCGGCTGCTTCGACGACCTGACGGTTACGCAGCCCTGAAGGAGTGGCTGAGATGAGCTTAACAGACAGCCCCGAACTGGCTTATTACGAGGATGGCAAGCCCCCTGAGCAAGAGCCGCCCTTCTGGCAGAAGCATTGGACGAAAGTCCTGATCGGCCTGCTCGGCATTGCCATGTTGGTGCTGCTGGTGGTGAGGATCGTGCCCACAGGCGGGGGCCAGACCCACGGCAGCGGGGCAGTGGCCGGGCAAGTGGTCGATGCCTTTGGGAGGCCGCTGGACGGCATCCAGGTTTACGTAGACGGCGCGGGGACGGAGACAACCACCGGCTCCGACGGACGGTTCACGTTGGAATCCGTCCCGGCAGGCAGTCAGTATTTAGTGGTCGGGGTCACGCCGGAGCCGCCCCAGTTCATTCCGGTGGAAGTGCCTGTGAATGGGAAGGCTGAGGTGGGGCAGCTTACCGTGGGAGGCCAATAAACATATGGAGGAGGTGCGCCGATGGCATTTGGCTCCCGAATACTGCTGGTAGACGACAGCCTGCTCAGCCGCAAGATCGCGTCCGCCGCGCTGGTGGGCGGCGGGTTCGACGTGCTGGAGGCCGAGAACGGCGAGGAGGCGCTCGACGTCGCGCTGAGCGAGCACCTCGACCTGATCCTGCTCGACCTGGGGCTGCCAGGCATCAATGGTTACGACGTGGCCCGCCACCTGCGGACGTTCCCGGACATGCAGCACATCCCGATCATCGCCGTGACGGGTGACAACACCCAGGAGGCAGCCGAGGAGGCACAGATGGCAGGCATCAACAGCCTGATCGTCAAGCCGGTCGACCGCGACCACCTGGTAAAGACGATAACGACCATTCTGGGGTAGGCTGAACGCCCCATTTTACGGAGCGCGTCAGGCTCGCGTGTAGAGGAAAGCGACTTATGGTAGACATCAAAACACCGGCACGAGACGACCACGGCCAGGTGCTCGAGCTGCACCAGGTAGCAACCGAGGTGGCGGGCGCGACCGACCTGGATACGCTGCTGAACCGGTGCATCGAGATGTTGAGCAGCGCCTACCCGTCCAGCGTGGTCTTCATCCTGCTGGCCGAGGAGGAGAGCGGCGAGCTGGTGACTCGCGCCTCATCCGACGAGCGGGTGTCCTCCCCGGATAACCCCAGGCGGGTGCGGATCGGGGAAGGCATCACCGGATGGGTGGCCGAGCACGGGAAGACGGTACTGGTCAACGACGTCAGCCAGGACGCGCGCTACATCGCCATCGACCCGGACGCGCGGGCCGAACTGTGCGTGCCCCTGATGATGAACGAGCGGGTGTTCGGCGTGATCAACCTGGAGAAGGAGGGACCAGACGGGTACAGCCAGAGCGACCGGAACGGCGTCGAGACCTTCGCCCAACTGCTGGCGCTGGCGCTCTCCAACCTGGGCCTGCACGGCGACCTGGCACGCGCAGAAAGCCAGCACAACGCGCTGCTCAAGGCGTCAGCCGACGCGATCGTGTCGTTCGACCGGCAGTCCGGCATCTCGCTGTGGAACCCCGCCGCCGAGAAGATGTTCGGCTACCAGACGGACGAGGTGCGAGGCCAGCCTTTCGAGCGCCTGATCATGCCGGAGGAGCATGCCGGCTTCCGCCGCTACATCGAGAAGCCGTCGCAGGGGAACACGCGGGTGCTGACCAGCCCGATCACCGAGTTCACCGCCCGGCACAGCGACGGCACGCCTTTCCCAATCGAGCTGTCGATGGCCTGCCACCGGCTCGACGGCAGGGAGGAATACCTCGCCGTGGTGCGGAACGTGGCCGACCGGAAGGCCGCCGAGCAGACTTTATACGAGCGACGACGGACGCTGCAAACCGTGATCACGTCCATGCCCAACGCCCTGCTGGTGGTGGGCGAACAGGATACGGTGTCGTCGGTGTACGTCCCCCAGCACTTTCCCCGGCTGATCACTGCCGACCGCGTCCGGCTAGGCTCGCGGGTGGGCGACCTCCTACCGGAGGATTTGGCGAATCAGATCGAGCTGGCGCTCAAGGAATGCCGGGCCGCCGGGAGGACAGATAAGTGCGCGTTCGAGCACAGGCTGCCCCAGAATGGCGCCGGGGTGGCTTATTTAAGCGTCAGGATTGCCCCGGTTTCCGACTCCAGCGACATGCTGATCGTGATCGACGACGTCACCCCGCGCAAGCAGATCGAGGAGCGGCTCAGCGAGTCGCTGTCTTTGCTGGGCACGACGCTGGAGGCCACCGCCGACGCCATCCTGGTGACCGACCTGGAGGGCAGCGTCACCACCTCGAACCGGCGTTTTGTCGAGATGTGGGCTGTTCCGGAGAATTTGCTGAGCGCGGAGGACGGCCCCGGCCTGAGCCTGTTTGAGTGGATGGTCGAGCAGGTCGAGAAACCCGACTTCATTGTCGGGAAAGTGGAGGAGCTTTCCGGCGAGCCTGAGGCGGTGGGCCAGGGGACGCTCAGGCTGAAGGATGGCCGGGTGATCGAGTTTATCTCCACCCCGCAGCGGCTGGACGAGGCCGTCATTGGCCGGGTGTGGACGTTCCGAGACGTCACCGACCGGGTGCTGGCGCAGGACGCGGAGCTAGAGCAGCGCCTGCTGGCCGAGGCATTGCACGACGCCGCGCTCATCCTCAGCAGCACGCTCGACCTGGACGAGGTGCTGGAGCGGCTGCTGGCGATGACGGCGAACGTTGCCCGGCATTCCGGGGCGAACATCATGCTGCTCGACCCCGAAGAGAACACCGTCCGCGTGGTGAAGTACTGCGAATGTTACGAAAAGAACGGCCTGCCCAAGCCCCGGCTGGAGCGCCCCCTTCCCCTGGACGAGCTGCCGCACCTGGCCCAGATGGCCGAGGATGGGCAGCCCTGCATCATCGCCGACACCGAGGTCGACCCGGCCTGGCAGACGATCACCAAAGAGGACTGGATGAAGTCCTATGCGTGCGCGCCGATCACGGCCAACGGCAAAGTGGTCGGCTTCCTCAACATGGACAGCGACACGCCCGGCTTCTTTACCCAGGCGCAAGTTGAGCACCTGAAAGCCTTCGCCGACCAGGCCGCCGTGGCGATTCAGAATGCCCAGCTCCACGCCGCCGCGCAGGAGAGCGAGGAGCGCTTCCGCACTCTGTTCGAGCGCCTGCCGGACGCAGTCAATATTATAGACCCGCTTGACCGGACAATCGTCGATTGCAACGAAGCCACGTGCTCGATGAATGGTTACACGCGGGAAGAACTCATCGGACAGAGTATTGACATCCTGCACCAGGAGGAAGCGTCACAGGAGGAACAGGATAGTTTCAGGGAGCGGCTACAAGTAGAGAGGTCTTTCACTGGCGAGGCGCTGCACAAGCACAAAGACGGCACGATATTCCCCATTCAGTTTACCACCGCCCTGTTCAACTTTCGGGGGCGGCAGATGATGCTGGGTATCGACCGGGACATCACCGAGAGCAAGAAGATGGAGGAGGCGCTGCGCGAGAGCGAGCGCCGCTACCGGCGGATCGTCGAGGGGGCGAGCGACGTGGTCTACACAACCGACGCCGAGGGCCGCTTCGTCTACATGAACGCACCGGCCACCCGGCTGACCGGCTACAGCGAGGACGAACTGCTCGGCATGGATTACCTGGACCTCGTCGCGCCTAAGTGGAAAAGGCGGGTGCAAGTCCACTACCTGCGGCAGATTCAGGGCAAGGTTCAGGAGACCATCTTCGAGCTGCCGATCATCATCAAGAGTGGGGAAGAACGCTGGATCGAGCAGTCGCTCACGCTGCTGACCGACGGGGATCAGGTGACCGGCTACCAGGGCATCGTGCGCGACGTGACCGAGCGCAAGCAGATGGAAGACGCGCTGGCCCAGGCCCGCGACGAGGCGCTGGAAGCCTCGCGGCTGAAGTCGGAGTTCCTGGCGAACATGAGCCACGAAATCCGCACGCCGCTGAACGCGGTGATCGGGATGACCGGTCTGCTGCTCGACACCCGGCTGAACGCCGAGCAGCAGGACTACGTGGAGACGGTGCGCAGCAGCGGCGATACCCTGCTGTCCCTGATCAACGACATCCTCGACTTCTCCAAGATCGAAGCCGGGAAGATGGAGCTGGAGAACCAGCCGTTTGAGCTACGCACCGCCGTCGAGGAGGCGCTGGACGTGATCGCGCCGAAGGCGGCGGACAAGGGCCTGGAGCTGGCTTACCTGATCGAAGAGACCGTCCCCACTATGATCGTGGGCGACGTGACGCGGGTGCGCCAGGTGCTGGTCAACCTGCTGGGGAACGCGGTCAAGTTCACCGAAGAGGGGGAGATAACCGTGATCGCGACGGGCAGGGGGCTGCCCCAGCCGGGCCGATACGAGGTGCGCTTCGAGGTGAAGGATACCGGCATCGGCATCCCGGAGGAGGCGCGGGAGCGGCTCTTTAAGTCGTTCAGCCAGGTCGACGCCTCGACCACGCGCCGGTACGGCGGCACGGGCCTGGGGCTGGCGATCAGCAAGCGGCTGGTCGAGATGATGGGCGGCAGCATCTGGGTGGAGAGCGTGCTGGGCGAAGGCTCGACGTTCCAATTCACCATCCAGGCCGCCGCTGCCCCCAGCAGGGGGCGGGTGCGCAGGCTGGAGAGCCTGCCCAAGATGCGCGGGAAGCGCATCCTGATCGTCGACGACAACGAGACCAACCGTTACATCCTGGCCCGGCAGCTCGACTCGTGGGGGATGCGACCGATCGCCGTCGAATCGGGACGGGCAGCCCTGGACCTGATCAAGCAGGGCGAATCGTACGACATCGCGATCCTCGACATGCAGATGCCAGAGATGGACGGCGCGGAGCTTGCCGCCGAAATCCGCAAGCGCGCCGACACGACCGCGCTGCCGCTGGTGGTGTTAAGCTCGCTGGGCAGCAGGCAGGAAGACGTCGAGGGGGTCGAATTTGCCGCTTACCTCACCAAGCCGGTGAAATCGTCGCGGTTGTTCGACGTGTTGACGAGTATCTTCGCCGGGGACGAGGTGAACACCACGTCAAGCACGGCCACGCATTTCAGGTACGACGCCGAGATGGCGACCCGCCATCCCCTGCGCATCCTGCTGGCCGAGGATAACCTGGTGAACCAGAAGGTCGCGCTCAGGATGCTGGAGCGGATGGGGTATCGGGCCGACGTGGCCGCGAACGGGTTAGAGGCAATCGAAGCGGTGCTGAGGCAGCAGTATGACGTGGTGCTGATGGACGTGCAGATGCCGGAGATGGATGGCCTGGAGGCCACCCGGCACATCCGGAACGACACACCACCTGCCTACCAGCCCCACATCATTGCGCTGACCGCCCACGCCCTGTCCGGGGACAGGGAGCGCCTGATCGCGCAGGGGATGGACGACTACATCAGCAAGCCCGTCCGTGCTGAAGAATTGGTCAGAGCGCTGGAGCAGGCCGCGCCAGCCACCAACCGCGACCGTGAGGCTGGCGCGAAGGTAGCAGAACCGGAGGAGTCAATGATCGACCCGACCGCACTTGGAAACCTGATAGACATGGTTGGCGAGGGGAACCAGGAGCTGTTTACCGACCTGGTCGATACGCTCGAAAAGGAAGCCGCTCGCCTCCTCCCAGACTTAAGTGAGGCGATTGCAAGCGGCAACGCCGAGCAGGCCAGGCATGCCGCACACACCTTGAAAGGGAGCTGCGCGAGCATGGGGGCGACGGAGCTGGCTCACCTCTGTTTTGAGATGGAGATGAAGGGGAAGTCCGGCGACCTGACCGGCGCGCTGGAGATACTCGATCAGATCGAGGCGATGCACGAGAAGGTGATCGAGGCGCTGCGGGCGATCCGAATCTGAGCGGGTCACTCCCCCGCGCCACCCGGTGTTTCGGGGAGCCAGATGGTGAAGGTCGCGCCCTTGCCGGGTATCCCTTCGCTGGACACCTCGACCTGCCCGTGATGCAGGGCGAGTATCTCCTGGACGATCGCCAGCCCCAGCCCGGTCCCCGGCACCCCCGATTCACGCCCTACTTTCCCCCGGAAGAACCGCTCGAACAGGTGGGGCATCTCGTCAGCCGGGATGCCTGGGCCGGTGTCGCTGATGCTCAGGCCCGCCCAGCGGAACACGTCGGCCCTTTGATGGGTGCGCAGGGTGATCCGGCCCCCCGACGGGGTGTAGGTGATCGCGTTGGTGAGCAGGATGCTGATCACCTGGCCGATCAGCCCCGGATCGGCCTCGACGAGCGGCAGCTCCTGCCCTTCATGGACGAGGCTCAGCTCCAGGTCGTTGGAGGCGGCCAGCGGGATGCGGTCGTCCAGATACTGCCTCGCCAGCTCGTACAGGTTCACCGCTTCGAAATCGGCCTGCACCCGACCCTGCTGGAGGCGGGAGAGGTTGAGCAGGTCTTCGACCGTCCTGTTTAAGCGCTCGATCTCACGCTTCATCCGGGAGAGATACACGTCCTGATTGGCCGGGTCGCGGTTGACCAGGTCGTGGTTCAGCTTGAGGCTGGCGATCGGGGTGCGCAGCTCGTGCGAGACGTTGGAGACAAAACTGTCCTTCAGGCGCTCCACCTCTTTGCGCATCGAGATGTCCCGAATGGTGCACACCAGGCCGTCCAGGCGATCTGCTTCGACGATTGGGGCGATAGCCAGGTCGGCATCGAAGGTGGTGTCGTCACTGCGGCAGGCGACGACCTCCTGCCGCCGCGTCTCCCGGCCTTCGATCACCGCGCGCAGGGCGCTCGCCAGCGCGTCGGCGTGTTCAGGCGTCGCCAGCATGAGGGGCGGCTGACCGAATATGTCGTCCTCCAGGAAGCCAAAGAGCGCGTAAAAGGCCGGGTTGGCGGTCTCGATTCTCCCCTCCCTATCGAGCAGCAGAATGGCGTCCGGGCTGTTGTTGAGGATAGTCGCCACCCGCTCGGTGACCTGGCGCAGCTCGGCAGTTCGCTTAGCGACCGCCTGGGCCAGGTCGGTGCTGTGTTTTTCCATCTCCTGGTAAAGCTGGGCGTTGTGCACGGCGATCCCGGCCTGGTCGGCGAAGGCTTTCAGGCGCTCCACATGCTGCCGGGTGAAGAAGCCGGGCGTGTCGCTGTCCATATTGAGGAAGCCGATCACGCGGCCTTTGGCGGTGATCGGCGCGCAGGCATAGGAATTCATCCAGTCCTGGTCGGTGATGACCCGCCAGTGCGGGTCGGTTTCAGTGTCGGCGATGATGCAGGGCTGTTGGTCTTTCACCATCTGAGCCAGGTGCGGCAGATTGCCCAGGGGGACCGGGCGTTCAAACCGGGGGAGGGGCAGGCCGTTCTTCTCGTAACAACCGCAGTACTTCACCACGCTGACGGTGTTCTCTTTGGGATCGATCATCATGATGTTCGCCCCGGAATGGGGAACGACATCCGCCACCATCTCCAGCATGCGCTCCAACACCTCGTCGAGGTGGAGGGTGCTGTTGATCATCGCTGCCGAGACTTGCAGCGCCTCGGCCAGCACGCGCTGCTCGCGCACGGCATCTTCGGCGCGCTTGCGCTCGGTGATGTTGCGGGCGAAGGCGCGCGCGGCGACCACCTGCCCGCCGGAGGATTGGGGCACGCCCTTGACCTCGACCGGGATGGTCGTGCCATCTTTGGCGACGAAGTCGATTTCAACCCCCCCGAACTGCTCGCCGTCCAGCATCGTCTTGAGCAGCTCCCTCGCCTGATCCCGGCTGTCGGGGTGTATGGTGGTGTCAAACAGGCTCTTTCCAATGTACTCGTCCCTGGTATATCCGAGCGAGTCCACCTCGACCTGGTTGGCGTCGACGATCTGGCCTTCACGATCGATGATATGGATCATGTCCGGGGCCTCATCGAACAGGCTGCGATATTTCGCCTCTGAATCGACCAGCGCCTTTCTGGCCCGCAGCGTGGCGATCCCGTAGGCCAGGTCACCGGCCAGCTCGACCAGCAGCGTCGTCTCCTGCTCGTCGAAGGATTCCGGCTGGCAGGAATAGATGGCAAGAATCCCGATCACTTCCTCGTCGACCAGCAAGGGGAGGGCGATGACGGACTCGTAACCCCGGCTGATCGCCTCATGTCGCCAGGGGGTAAATTGGGGGTCGGTGCGGATGTGTTGGGCCACGCTGGGCTGGCCCGTGCGGACGGCGGTGCCCCCTGGGCCGTGCCCGCGCGCGGTATCGGCCCAGGTGACCTCGATCACCTTCAGATAGCCGTCCTGGTCGCCGTAGTGGGCCACCGGGCGAATGCTCCTGGCCTCGTCGTGCTGGACAAAGCCCACCCAGACCATGCAGTACTGGCCCACCTCGACGATTGTGTGGCAAATGTCCTGGAGGAGCTGGTCTTCGTCGGTGGCGTGAATGACCGCCTGGTTGCAATCGCTGAGCGTGCGGTAGGCGCGGGTGGCCTGGCGCAGGGCTTCCTCCGCCCGCGCGCGCTCGATGGCATAGCGGATGCTCCTATCAGGCAGGCCGCTTCCTAACAGGTCTTTGGTGAGAAAATCCTGCACCCCGCGGCTCACTGCCTGGATGCCAAGCTCGACGTCGTCCAGGCCGGTCAGCACAATCACCGGAATCCCCTGCGCGGCGGCGAGCACCCGCTCGACCGTGTCCAGGCCAGAGCTGTCGGGCAGGGTGAGGTCGAGCAGGATGACGTCCGCCCCCTCCTCGTCTAAAGCCTCAATCGCCGTCGAGAGCCGGGATGCGATGGTCAGATCGCAGCGCAGCAGCGGGCTGACACGTAGATATTCCTGGATCAGGCGGGCGTCCATAGGATTATCCTCGACCAGCAGCACACGAACGTCGATTTGGGACTCCAGAAGGTCGGCCATTTTGTGCCTTTACCGGTTGAGCGCCTGCCCGTATTCCTGCGCCAGGAGGCGACTCTGGTTGGGGTGGCTGTTTGGCGCGGGCAGGATGAACCAGAAGGTGCTGCCCGATCCCGGCTCGCTCTCGACGCTGACGTAGCCGTTAAGCTTGACGATGATCCGTTTGACGATGGAGAGACCCAGCCCGACCCCGCTCGCCTCATCCGGGTGCGCCCGGGTGAACATCTCGAACAACCGGTCGCGGTGTTTGCGGTCAATGCCAAGCCCGTTGTCCTCGATCTCGTAGCGGACGACCTGGCCCTGCCGACAGCCCCGGATGCAGATGCGGGGGTCCGGGTTGTGGTGGCCGATGTACTTGATCGCGTTGCTGAGCAGGTTCGTAAAGACGGCTTCCAGCCAGGGGGCGTGCCCCAATACGGGGGGCAGCGGCTCGTCGACTGTGACCTGGACGCCCCGCTCGTCCAGCCAGCTCTCCAGGTAGTTGAGGGCGGACCGCACCACAGGCTCGACGTCGACGACCTCGACGATCTCCTCGGCATCGCGGAGCTGGGCGAGCAGCAGCAGGCTGCTGATGATGTTCTGCATGCGCTGGGACTGATCCTTGATCACCTCCAGCCAGGCCACCTGCTCCTGCGCGATGGAGTCGGCCCCATCCGAAAGCAGCAGGTCGGCGTAGCCCATCACCAGGCTGAGCGGGCCTTTCAGGTCGTGGGCGACGATGTAGCTGAAGGCGTCCAGCTCCTGGTTACGCTCCTCAAGCTGCTGGGCGTGGTGGCGGATCTGCTCCTCGGCGTATTTGCGCTCGATCGCGTAGCGCAGGGCGCGCGTCAGCAGCTCAGGGTCTGCCTGGCCTTTCAGGAGGAAGTCCTGCGCGCCCCTGATCACGGCCTGCATGCCCAGGTCGTCGTCGTCGACGCTGGTCATGACCACGACCGGCAGGGTTGGGGCGGCCTGGAGCAGACGCTCCGCCGACTCGATGCCCATGCTGTCCGGCAGGTGCAGGTCGAGCAGCACCACGTCGATGGGCTGGTGAGCGATGCAGTCCAACCCGTCGGAGAGCCGGGCGACTGTCGTCAAGGCAAACCGGGCGCTGCCACTCCCCGTGCTCAGGAAGTGTTCTATCAACCTGGCATCGCCGGGGTTGTCCTCGATCATCAGCAGGTTATAGACCCTATCGTCCATGAACTTAACCGTCCTGTTGGCCGTCAGGCAGTTTGACAATGGTAAACCAGAAGCTTTCGATGGAATGCATGACCCGGACAAACTGGTCGAAGTCAAGCGGCTTGGTGATGTAGCAGTTGGCGTGCTGATCGTAACACGCGAGTATGTCCTGGGGCTGGCTGGAGGTGGTGAGCACGACCACCGGAATCTGCCGCAAGGATTCGTCTCTCTTGATCTCGGCCAGCACCTCGCGCCCGTCTTTGCGGGGCAGGTTGAGGTCGAGCAGGATCAGGTCGGGGCGCGTCGCGTCGGCAAAGCGGTCTTCCCGCCGCAGATAGGCCAGCGCCTCGACACCGTTCGAGACGACGTTGAGCGTGTTATAGAGCTTGTTTTCTTCCAGCGTCTCGACAATCAGGCGAACGTCGCCCGGATTGTCTTCGACCAGCAGCATGTTGGCTGTGTCAGGGTTCATCTCTCTCCTCCACTCGCCGGGTTTTCTATTCGGGAGGGAATGTGACCACGGAAAGCCAGAAATCCTCAACCGACTGCACGACGTGCATAAACTGCTCGAAGTCGAGCGGCTTGGTGACGTAGCAGTTGGCGTGCAGATCGTACGTTTTTAAGATGTCCTCCTCGTCTTGCGAGGTGGTGAGCACAATGACCGGGATGCGCCTCAGCCCCACGTCGGCCTTGATCTCGGCCAGCACTTCGCGCCCATCTTTGCGAGGCAGGTTCAAATCCAGCAGGATCAGGTCGGGGCGCGGCGCTTCCGAGTGCAACCCTTCCCGGTGCAGGAATCCCAGTGCCTCGATCCCATCCTGGGCTACGTGCAGGTTATTATATACCCTTGCTTCTTGCAGGCCCTCAATCGTCAGGCGAACGTCGCCCGGATTGTCCTCGACCAGCAGGATTTCGACCGGTCTCATGGTTTCTCTCCTCGATCGGGCAGTGTGAAGAAGAAGGTGGAGCCCTGCCCCAATTTGGACTCCATCCAGATTCGCCCGCCGTGGCGCTCGACGATCTTCTTGCAGATCGCCAGCCCGATACCAGTCCCAGAGTACTCCTCACGGGTGTGCAGGCGCTGGAAGATGACAAAGATGCGGTCGGCATACTGTGGGTCGATGCCGATCCCGTTGTCTTGAACGCAGAACTGCCACTCGCCGTTGATGCGCTCCGCCCCGACGTGGACCTGCAGAGACCGCTCGCTGCGGAACTTGATCGCGTTGCCGATCAGGTTCTGGAACACCTGCGCCATCTGGGTGGCATCCGTCTTGAGATGGGGCAGCGGGTCGTGGGTGATGTCTGCACCGTTCTCCTTGATCGCCACCTCCAAATTGTTGAGCACCCCATCGACCACCTGGTTGAGATCGGTGATCTGCGGCTCCTGCCCGCGCGTGTTGACCCGCGAGAAGGACAGCAGGTCGCTGATCAGGCGCTTCATCCGGGTGGCACCGTCTACTGCATATCCTATGAACTCTGAGGCATTTTCGTCAAGTTGATCCTGGTAGCGCCGCTCAAGAAGCTGCAAATAGCTGGACACCATGCGCAGCGGCTCTTGCAGGTCGTGGGAGGCGACGTAGGCGAACTGCTCCAGCTCGGCGTTGGAGCGGGCCAGGTCTTCTGCCCGCTGGCGGTAGCGCTCCTCGCTCTCTTGCAGGGCCTGGGCCGTTTTGACCCGATCGGAGATGTCCTTGAAGACCGTGTTGAACAACCCCTTGCCCGGCGACGATACCGAGATAGAGAAATGCTTATCCATGGGGGGGAAATACGTCTCGAACCCCTCAGGGCGCTGCGTCTCGGCCACCCTGGCGTAAATCTCCAGGTAGGGGGCCTCTTCGACGCCATACGCTTCGGTCGCCCTGTGCCCTACCACAGCCTCCCTTTCCAGGCCCAGGATGGCCGTGAAGGCCGGGTTAACGTCCAGGATGATGTAGTTTACCGGTTTACCAGCCTCGTCATACACGACTCGGTGAACCGCCAGCCCCTCGCTCATCGAATCGTAGATGCTGTGGAGCTTGGTTTCGCTCGCCTGTAATTCTTCGGTGCGTTCGTCGACGCGCCTTTCCAGCTCCGCTGCTGCCGCCTGGGCTTCCTGGTGCAGGTAGGCATTCTGCAGGGCGACCGCTGCCTGGCCGGCAAAGGTGGAGATGGCCGGGAGATCGACCTCCGTCAGCCCTTCCCCCACCACGACCAGCAAACCGTAGGTCTCTCTTTCGATTGCCAGCGGGGCGATGATCGCCTGCTCGATGTGCAGCTGCTCGACGGCCTGTTTCGCGACTAACTCCGGCAGCATCGGCAGGATATCGGTGAGCCGTTCGGCGACGTTGGGGATCAGCAGCGTCTCTTTCTGGTGGAGCGCCTGCCGGTGGACTTCGCTGGCCCCTATTTCGAATCTGTATTGTGCGAACTCGCTGCCTGTCAGCTTTTCATCGGCCTGGAGTATCTCGGACGCAATGCTGATATACACCGGCTCCAGGCATTCCTGGTCGTCGTCGCAGCGCAGGACGACGGCCTCGAAACCCAGGGTGGTGACCCCCTCGCCGATCGCCCGGTAGATGTCATCCGGCGTGCGGACGCGCTGGATGTTCTGGGCGACCTGGCTGAGAGCTATCAGCATTTGCTGGCGGTAGCCCGTCTCCTTCTGCGACTTACGCAGGTTCTCGGTCATGCGGTTGAAGGCTTTTGCCAGCTGGCCGATCTCGTCGCCGCCCTCAACCGGGATCGAATAACTCAGGTTGCCGAGGCCGATCTCTTCCGTCCCTTTGACCAACTGATCCACCGGCGCGGTGATCGAGCGGGCGACCAGCACGCTGAGCACCACCACGCCAAGCGCGAGCGCCAGGCCAACCCCGATCGCGCTGCTGCGCAGCTCCTGGACGGGCGCTAACGCATCGGCCTGATCCTCCTCCGTCAGGATGCACAGCTCGCGCGCTGGCATCCAGTGGTAAGCGCCGATCACCGGCACGCCCCGGTAGTCGTCGTAAAAACCCGTGCCGTCGTTGCCCCGCAGGCAGTCGGCGACGCCTTCGGTATCGACCGTCTGGCTCAAAGCGGCGTCCGGGATGAACCGGCTCTCGGTGACGAAGTAATGGGAGGTATTCACCAGGTAGGTCTCTTCAGAGACCTGCCGCCTTAGCGGAGCGGATTATTGAAAAAGGTTGATTTGCAGCAT
>JARRJX010000003.1:0-21265 GCA_037388645.1 Chloroflexota bacterium | reverse complement strand
GGTGGCGAGCCGCGCATTGCCGGGCGGCGGCTGCCGGTGCATAGGATCGTCTACGAGCATGAAGTGGAAGGTGTATTGGTCAGCGAAATCGCCGAAATCTACGATCTCACCCCCGCCCAGGTTTACGCCGCTCTGGCTTATTATTACGATCACAAAGCCGAGATTGATCGGCTCATCGCCGAAGAAGGAAAACTCACCCAGCCCCCCGAAAGCGACGCGCTGCGTCACACTCTCAAGCAGCGCTGGGCCGGACACAAAGAGGCCGACCCTGACCAGGATATGACGGTGACAGAAATCTCCGAGGAATACGGGATCAGCCCACAGGCCATTCGGGAGGCGTGCAAAAAGGAATGGATCCCCGCGCGCAAATCGGGCAGCGCCTGGCTGATCCGCCGCCACGTGGCAGAAGCGCGCTGGGGCACGAAGGGTCAATCGGATTCGGCTGGTGTGTCCGGGTCTTCTTCCTGATCGGCGTCATCCACGCCGCCGTCGACATCCTCGATGATGCCTTCCAGCGGGTCGCCACCGTCCTCCGGGGGTGGGGACGGCTCGGCGCTCAGGATTTCCTCGACGATCTCCAGATATTCCGGCGACTCGGCCCGCTCCTGCCTCACCGCATCCGGGGGGAAGTCGGCGGCGCGCTCGGCCAGCGCGAGCAAGCCCGCCGTGTCGAACTCCTGCCCGTTGTATTCGTCAGCTAGCGCAGCATTGATGTACGGGTCGATCGAATAGCGCCAGACCCCCGGCTCCACCTCACGCAGCACCGAGCGGCAGACATTGCAACGCACCAGCCGACGCGCCCGCAGCGCGCCCAGCGTGCGGGTGAACGTCTCTTCCAGGTGCAGGTGGCCCTGCTGGCAGACCGGGCACGAGCTTAGCACAAACCCATCAGCATACCGGCGGCGCTCGCGTCCCCCTGCCATCAGGCGGGCGATATAAGCCACCACCAGAACCGCCATTAGACCACCGCCGATCCAGGGCCAGAGCGCCTGCAAGCGGCCCATCAGGTCGGCCCCAGGCGTGGGGGTAATTGCCGGGATGGGTGTTGGCTCCGGCGTGGCAGCCTCTTCCACAAGAGCCGCCGCCGGAGTCGTCGTCGGAGCCGGAGCCGCCGCCGTGGGCTGAGCCACCGGCGTGCCGGTCGCCTCGGCTGGCGGCGGGGTGGGCGTGGCCGAAGGCCCCCCGGCTTCGGTCGAGGTGGGGGCAGGCGTGGGCAGCAGCGGGGTAGAGGTGAAAGGCGGGATGTACTCAGGCAGCGCGCTCAGGTCGAGGTTTGGGTCCCACTCCACCTGTTCGGCGATCACCCAGCGGATGGCTCCCTGGTGGCTGATCGCCACCCAGACACCGTTGCTGCTGCGCGCGACCGGGTAAACAACCGTCCCGTAAGGCAGGCGGCCAATCGTATCCGCCTCAAGCAGCGGGGCCACCCAGACCGCCATATCCCGGCGCGCGGCCAGCCCCCCACCGGGTGGGGGAGCGCCCAGCGTGGCGGAGGGGGTGAGCGTCGGCCAGATGATCTGGCCGGTCGGCGTCTCGGTCGGCGTGGGAGTCGGCGGCCCATCCTGGCGGGGTGGGGCCGCCAGCGCCGGGGAGATGACGAGCAAGCCAAAAACCAGGGCCATTACCCCGGCTCGCAGCAGCCTGCCTGGCACCGGCCCTTCAGTATATGCGGGTCTCGTAGAACGGTCGTGATGTGGCAGAGAATCTCCCTGCCCGGAACTGAACATGCGTTAGAACTCGTCTCTGATAATGTCAATATCGCTATCATCGCCGCCCGGCAGCAGCGCCCGCGCAAAACGGTCGACCAGGCGCAGCAGCACATTCTGGTTGAAGCCCGCAATCAAGGAGACGACGTACAAAAATGGGGCATCGATGTCCGCCGGGCTGCTGATGACCACGCCGCCCGCCATCAGGCTCAGCAGGCGACCACCGCCGCTCACGATCAGCGCGGTCAACACACCCACAGCATAACCCATCAGCGGGTTGGTGACGTACCACGAGGTGTGCACGGGGTCAAAGTCACGCCGGACGGAGATATGCTTGATCAACACCCAGAACGCGCCGACCGTCCCGCCCAGGCTGCCGAAGAACCCGGCGATCAGCCAGGAGGTGCCTATCCAATCAGGGATCACACTGGCGATCGCGAACGTATCGGTGCTGAACACGAAGAAGAGCAGCACCGAGAGGGCGACCAGCCAGACGATCAGGTACAGCATCAGCAGTGGGCCATAGCGGCGGGCCCACTGGCGGGTTTTGCGCTCCCGCAGCAGGCGGGTCTGCACCCCGACGACTAACTGCTCCGCCTCGTCGTAATGCTGCGCCCCGGAGACCAGCAGCTCGCGCGCCTGTCTCAGTTCGGCAATGGATTGTTTCGCCGAGGCGTACGCATACTGTTCGCCGCCCTGGAGCAAGCCGTCGTAAGTCTGGTTAATCCGTTCCCACAGCTCCTGGATGCGCGCCCGCGTGACGAGTATGTCCTGGAGGTCTTTGTCCGGGGGCAGCGTGAGGCTCTCGCCCTCGCTTGACGAAGGCGGCCACACACTGATAAACGGGTCGGTGCCGCCCCCCCTGTCCTTATACTCGGCGCTTCCCGCGCCGGGCCTGGCCTCCTTGAGCGTGGACGTGATCTGCCGGGGAGGCAGGTGGATCGGCCCACCGGTTTTCTCAAACGTAGATTGACTGCTTATTGGGGCGGGCGTCGACGCGGTGCTCTGCTCCAGGCTTTCGACAGGTGGAGAGAGCGTCGATTCACTTTCGTCCGGGACGTGCACCGCCGAGGTAGGGGCGAGCGCTTCAGGCTCAGGAAAGGAAGGCAGGGACGGCTCAGTCGTCACCGGCCTGGCGGGCAGCTCGGCTGGCATCGGAGGCAGGTTCAGCAAATCCGAAGGCGACAGGGCACGCGGCGGCCCTAAAGGCGCGGCCAGGTCTGCGGGCGGCAGGTCGCTCTCCGCCGCGAACGCGCCCCGCCCGCGATCCCATTCGGCATCGGGCGCGGTTGACTCGGCTTCCAGGTCGGTGTTCGCCCCGCCGCGCAGGATCAGGCCGATCTCCTCGTCAGCTGATCCCAGCTCCGAGGATGCCTCGCTTTCGCCAAGGTCGAACGGGTTTTCGCCGCCCAGCATACCAGCCCGGTCCTGCCCTCCGATCAGAATCTCCCAGCCCAGCCCTTCCAGAGAGAACTCGTCCGGGACTTCCGTCTCATCACGGTCTGCGTCGTAATCAGGGTTATCCGGCATTCGCTATCACCTCCGCCAACTTACGATAAGCCTGCGCGCCTTCATGTTCTGGGGCATACTCGACCAGCGTCATATTCGCCACGGGTGCCTCGGCAAAGCGAGAGCTGTTCCGGACGACAATGTCGAACACCTTCGGGCCAAACACCTCGCGCATCTCATGCACGACCTGGGCACTGTGACGGATGCTGGGATGGTACATCGTCGGCAGCAGCCCCAGCAGGCGTAAGTCCGGGTTCAGGCGGCGCTTCACCCGCCAGATCGTCTCCATCAACGCCCGAACACCACGCATCGCCAGATATTGGCACTGCACGGGCACCAGCACCTCGTCCGCGCTAACCAACCCATTCAGCGTCAGCATGCCCAGGCTGGGTGGGGTATCGATCAGGATGAAGTCCAGTGGAATGCGGTTCTGCCGCAGCGCGTTTTGCAGCCGCTGTGCGCGGTCGTTGGCGTTAACCAACTGCACCTCGGCGACCGCCAGGTCGACGCTGGCCGGGACCAACCCCAGCCGGGTGCGCGTGCCAACCGCCCGGATAGTCCGGTTCAGCGACGTGTTTTCGTTCAGCATGATGTTGTACATGCTGCGCGGCATATTGTAGGGATCGAGGCCGAAGGTGGCAGTCAGCGCCCCTTGCGAGTCCAGGTCAATCAGCAAGACACGGCGGCCCATCATCGCCAGGGCAGCGCCCAGGTTAGCCACCGTCGTCGTCTTGCCGACCCCTCCTTTTTGATTGGCTACCACAATCGTTCGGGTCAAGGCGGGTTCTCCCCCTCAGGCAAAGGCCAGTCCGCTCGCATTATAGCACACCTTGTGTGTGGATAATACTGACTGGCGACGTCTTCTCATCAACCAACCTGTATCCAAATGACAACACGGGAGTGTATACCTTGCCCCCGTGCTGATTTGAGCGCCTGCCCGATCAGTTTCCGCGCCCGCGGCCACCTCTTTCGATGCCTGTGCTGATGATCGCGTCGTAGCTTGCCTGATCCAGATACTGCGGCTGGTAGTCCTCTCCGGCCTGCCTTTCCAGAGTCGAGACAAAGGAGCGCAGGTGATTGCGCGACCCGCTCGTCAGGTTGTCATATACCAGGGTGATGTCCCGGTTATCAGTCTGTGTGAGACGCGCTTCGAGGTCGAGAATATCGATCTCCTCAATGGTCGCACCAACACCCAGCGCAGCAGCAAGCGAGGCATCCCCGGTGTTGACGAGCTGATCGTAAAGAGTCTGGAGTGCCGGGTCGGTGAAGACTCCAACGCCATTGCCTTCTGCCGGGTCTTCCAGGCCATACCGGTCAAGCAAGGATTTGACAGCCTCAGTATGTGTCTGCTCGCTGTTGGCAATGTTCCGAAAGATCGGGAGTCCCCACTTCTCGTACAACGTCAAATAAACATCATGGGCCAGCTTCTCTTCCTCTCGCATGTAGAGAAGGCCGGCAGCCTCTTCTGCGCTGAGTTCGCCCGCCGGATAAGGAGCGACTGCCAGGGCCAGCGCCGATTCGTCAACGCTCGTGCTGCCCGATTCGCCAACGTTTACGATTTCCACGTCTGGCTCTTCCGCTACACTGTCCTGGTCATCGCTAACTGGGATATCCTCGGCCTCGTCAGCAGGCGAGTCGACCGTAACTGGAACGTCTGCTTCCGGGGTCACATTCACATCAGCAGCACACCCGGCCAGGGCAAACAGCGCCAGCACAACAACTATCCCGATCATCATTCGTTCGCCATTCATCATTTATCTCCATTCCATTAAGAAGGGGCGACCTTCCATTCCTGGCTGAAGGCCGCGCCTCAGCAAGAGCAATTCACTATGTTTCAAAGATAATGTTGGAATGTGAGGAAATGATGTAGGCAGCATAAACTTTCTTCAAAATAACTGCCGCATCGCCAGAAGGTCTTTCACGGCTGATTCGCTTCGCGGCATGGGCGCTCGACCAGCGTTCAGCTTAAAGAGCAATCATTGACAACCCTCAGAAAAGCCCGTACAGTGTACGTTGCGTTCGCCTTTCACCCTGGTTCTCGTCGAGCCTAATCCATATGAGCCTGCTGACCGTCATTCAACTGGAAATCCTGTTCGTCCTGGCCTTATTCCTGCCGCTGGCGCTGCAACTGGTCGTGCTTTACCTCGTCAGCCGGGGACTGTGGCGCTTCAGCGGGCGCTATTTCGGACGCGGCATCTGGGCGCTGCTGGCTTCTGTCGGGGTGCCGATACACGAGCTGAGCCATGCTGCCGCCTTTTTACTGACCGGGGCCGGGGTGCAGCGGCTGGTGTTGTTCGCACCGCGCGGGCTGTCCGAATATGGCGGGGCGACCGGCGTCACCATCCCGGCGCGGCAGCCGTCGGTCGTCTCGCGGCTGGTGGCCTCCATCGCGCCGTTCTTTGGCTGCTCGCTAGCCGCCTGGCTGGTCTTGCGCCTGCTGCTGCCGGGTTTCACGGCGGCGGACGTGGCCGCGCCCACCCCGATCAACTCACCTGAAACAGCCGGGGCGGGGCAGGTGATCGGGCAGATATTAGGGGCGTATCCCGGCTATTTGATCGGGGCCTTCGCCCGGCTGCAATGGAGCCGCTGGCAAACCTACCTGGCGCTCTACCTGGGAGCTTCGCTGGGGATGGGAGCCGCACCCAGCCGGGAGGACTTCCGCCACTTCTTCCCGGCCCTGCTGGGGCTGCTGGTGGTGCTGCTGCCGATCTTCGCCCTGATCCAGCTTTTCAGCGACCCGGCGACGATGCTGACCCGCTTCCAGACCATCGCAGGGACGGTGACCGTGCCAATCGGCGCGGCGCTGATCTACGCGACCGTCTTCAGCTTTATCGCGCTGCTGCTGCTGGTGATCCTGTCGCTGCCCCGGCTGCTGGGGACACGCTGACGAAGCCAGGGCAAGGCCGCTCACTCTACAAAGATCTCGACCCGCTCCCCGTCGACCTCATCCTCCAGGTCAACGATCTTGCCGCGCGTGCCCTGGTTGATGGCGGCGATCACGTCATTAAACTCGATCTCGAGATCGGGCACGAAACGCGCCCCCATCTTCATGCCCACCTGCGCCAGGCTGATCGGCAGACTCATGTTCACCTTGACGCGCCCTGTCTCGCTGTTCGTGACGCGCACGCGCATCTGGCGAGCCTCCATGGCCTGGCCCTGGCGCTCAGAGCGTTTGAGCGCGGCCAGGAGCTGCGCTCCTTCCTCGGCGGTGATCTTGCCTTCCGCGATCATGTTGAGGATTTTCAGTCGTTCCTCTGACGTGGACAACAACGGCCTCCTGTCAGCTTAGGAGCAGGTGGGGCAACGGCGATCAAAAATCGAAGCGCATCTGTATCAACTGGCGTGCCCGACGGAAACCCGCCTCGGCCAGCAGCTTGTCGACAACCGGCCCGGCGTCCGCCGTCTCCAGGCGCAGGGCGCGCCCCCGCAGTCCGGAGCGGCGCAGCACATGCAAAAACAAGGCGCGTATGGCGTCCGGGTCTTCCAGGGATGGGTCAAGAAAAAAGGAAAGTCTGGCCCGGTTTGCATCGCCGTAGTCGATCCAGGCCGCGCCAAGCAAACGCCCAGGATGGGCCGGATCGGGCAGCACCCAGTGCTCATGCCACACGTCCACCAACGACAACGATGGCATGGGCGTATCTCGCAGATCGCGCATAGCAAGGGGACGAGTCCAGGTCATTCCACCCCGGCGCGCCCGTCGAAAGATCAGGTTCCGCTCGGCAATCGCATCTCCGGGCTGAAGGCGGCGTACCGGCCACGACGAGGGTGGGGTGGGGAGTCTATCGAAACGATTGGCGGCGGTGCGCTCCAACACCCATTGGCTCAGGATCTCATACGCCTGATAATTCAGGTCACGGTAAAGACGCAAAGCCGGTTCGTTATCTGCCTCGACCTGGAGCATCACCCAGCGATCACGCCGCCGACGAATGTCGGCCATTGCCGCGTTCATCAACTTGCGAGCGATGCCCCGGTGGCGATAGTCAGGATGCACCGCCACGTTGGCGATCAGCCAGCCTGGGCCAAGCTCGGGGTGCACACCGCCGCGATACAGGCTGACGTTGCCCACCACGCGTCCTGCCTCTCGCCAGATGTATCCCTGCCCCAGGCCAAACATAAACAGCCGGTCGAGCAGCGCCAGCAGCCAGAACAGCGGGCCAAGCCGGGCCAGCATCTTCATCTCCCGGACAGCAGCCCGCCCACTGGCGTCGAGGCGAGTGCCAAAACACAGCTCAACCAGCTCCGCGATCTGGTACAGGTCACGCACCAGATGGGTTGGCTGCAGCCCATCTCCCCGCGACGCCTGTGTGCCGGGATGGTGCAGCGCGTCAGTCACGGTTCGGCCCGCCCTTCGAGCGCCGCCAGTAGCCGGTCTGCCTCTTCAACCGTGATCTGCCGGGCTTCCAGCATGTTGAGAATCGCCATCCGTTCCTCATCAGAGACCGGCCCCCGACCAGGGGGACTTCCCACTGCACTACCCCAGTCAACCGAGTCCGGGCGGACGCGCCCCGCGCGCCTGGCAGCACGCCTCGCGGTTTTCAGGCTGCGCTGCACGCTGTCACGAACGCTGGCTTTGAGCCTGTCTCGCAGGTCGCCGTCAAGCTCAGCAAACCGCTCGTCGAACTTCTCGGTCAGGTCATGGAGGTACACGCTGACATCTTCTTCGAGGATGTCAGCGAAGTCTTCGCCCCGGTTGTTATATTGGTTGTACCGCTTGATCGCCAGCGAGCCGTTGGCACTGACCTCGGCGGCAGCCGCCCCTTTGCCAAACAAAACCACCCGAAAACCCTCCTGGTCGAGGGCTTCCAGGCCCTTTTCCAGGTCGAGGTCTACGTCGAAGGGAATGGTGAAGCGCACACTGGCGTGTTCCGGCACGTGGAAGGTGGCATCTCCATCCACAGCAATCTGCCAGGCCAATCCCGGATTATAATCCGTCTGGAAAAACAGGTCGCCACCCACGCGGCCAATCGACGCACCAAATGGCAGGTCGCGGCCATACACATCACCGCCAATATACTCAACCCGCGCCAGGCCGCTGACGTCGCGGAGCATCACATCACCCTGAATGGCACCGACGGTGACCGGCCCCGCCACGCTGCGGATGCGCGCGCCGCCCTCGACGCGGCGGATGCTCAACGCTCCGGTTCGCCGGGTTGAGCAGTCCCCAAAGACGCGCTCGACGTCTACGAAACCATCTACATCTTTGATGCGCAGCGTGCCCTGCACTTCGCCAAGTGTGACCTGGCTGCCCCTGGGCAGGCGCAGCGTGCAGTCCCCCTGAACGGCATCAATCAGCAGGTGCCGCTCACGCTCCGCAAACCCGGCCCGGTCGTCGTCGCTTTCCAGACTCACCTCCGCCCGGTTCGATCTGCGTATCAGCACGTCCCCCTGGCAGGCAGCCAGCTCAATGTGAGGGGGCCGATCCACCGGCAAGCGTTGCACAGGCATGTAAGCCGCTCCTAAACCTGGCCGCGCAGCAGGCGGACGGCTTCTTCACCGGTGATCTCGCCCCGCTCTAGCTGCTCAAGAACCTGGCGGCGCTCGTCCTCGTCCAGGCCGCCCGGTTGGGCGGTGTAATCGCCGGGGATGTCGAAGCCCATCGTGCGAATGGTCTCTTCCAGCCGGGCACGCACGGTGGGGTAGGATATTCCTAATTCAGCCTGAACGCGGTTGAGCTTGCCCTCGCAGCGCACGAAGGTTTCGACAAAATCAACCTGCTCGGCGCTGAGCCGGTAAAGCGGGCTGCCGGTGTTAAAACGGCCTTCGATGGTCACATCGCACGCAGCGCAGTGAAGGCGGGTAACCAGCAACTCACCCCCACATACCGGGCAGCTTCCAGGCATGGGGTACATAATCGTCCTTTGGATGGGGTGATGGATCGACCCGTCAACGAAACGAGACGATCCGATTACACGACGCCGTTGCGAAAAGTATAGAAATCGGTATTGAGATTGTCAATCGCGGTCTTAAGAAAATCCAGATATCGCGCAATTTTCAAAAGAAGACGGTGAGGCAACAACTTTAGCAGGGGATCAGGGTCAAACCCACATCTCCACAAACGAATCACCCAACCGGGAGCACCCACGCCTCATGCTCGTCGACCAACTCTTTCAGGTTAACGGCAATATACTCGATGGCCTCCTCGGTCATCTCCGCATACATCGGCAGCGACAGGACCTGCGCCGAGAAACGCTCGGCGACCGGGAAATTCCCTTCACGATAACCCAGGTCCCGAAAAGCAGGCTGAAGGTGAAGCGGCACAGGGTAGTGGATGCCGGTCCCAACACCACGCTCCCAGAGCAAATCGCGGATCTGGTCACGCTTTTTGATCCGGACCACGTACAGGTGCCAGACTGGCTCGGCATAATTGGCAACAGTGGGGACAACGATGCCATGTCCACCGAGAAGTTTCTGGTATTGATCGGCGTGCTTGCGTCGCGCCTCGTTCCAGTCGTCCAGGTGCGGCAGCTTGACATTCAACACCGCCGCCTGGATCGTGTCAAGCCGATCATTATATTCCACGACTTCGTCCTGGTAGCTCGTGCGCTGTCCGATATTACGCAGCAAACGGAGGCGCTCAGCCGCATCCTCGTTGTTCGTCACAACCATACCGCCATCGCCAAACGCGCCCAGGTTCTTCGCAGGGTAAAAGCTGAATGCCGCCGCGTCGCCCAGAGAGCCCACACGCCGACCCTTATAACGCGCCCCATGCGCCTGGCAGGCATCCTCGATCACGATCAGATTGTGTGTGCGCGCATAGTGGAGGATGGCGTCCATTTCGGCAGGCTGCCCGTACAAATGCACCGGGATGATCGCTTTCGTCCGCTCGCCAAGCGCCATGTCCAGCTCACAGGGATCAAGCGTGTAGGTTCGAGGATCGACGTCAACCAGAACGGGCGTCGCCCCTGTGGAGGTGATGGCAAGGACGGTCGCGCTGGATGCGTTGGCCGCCGTGATAACCTCGTCCCCTGGGCCGATGTCGAAGGCGCGCAGCGCCGCCTCCAGTGCGGCGGCTCCCGAGCCGACACCGACCGCGTACCTGGATTCGCAGTAGGCGGCAAATGCGTCCTCAAAACGGCTGACGTCTTCGCCCAGAATGAAAGAGGTGTTCTGGATGACGTTGGACATCGCTGCATCAAGCTGCGGACCGAGGGCTTTTACCTGGGCCTTCAGGTCCACAAAGGGCACGTGGTCTATAAGATCAGTCAACATACAAGGTTCCTTGAGCTAGACTCTCCACAGAGTGAGCTTTGTTGATACACCAGCCCCAGGCTTTCGGCATCTGCCTGACGAGGCCATGCTTTATTTCACGACGGGCCCATCAACAGCGCACGTCAAAGCCATGATGTGACGTGCTGAGAGCAGGCACAGCGCGGCTCAAGAGCCAAACAAACACAACAAGGTTGCGTGCTGTTCGAATCTTGATTCACAGCAGACACGACCGCTCAGCGTGTGTTTATAAACCAGAAAAAACCTCCTGCGGAAGCCTTTCCGGCACCGAATATATAGTTTTGTAACCCTTTTGGAGACCCTGTCTCAAAAAAACATGGTATGCTGAGGAAGCAAAACCTTTGAGAAACTGGGTTCTATCATTGGCCTGTCGAACCCAGTAGGCCGCTCAGGTTTGTGCGAGACGGGGCCGATCCGTTCGGGTCGGCTCTTTCTGTGTGAGCCTGTTAATAAACGACCATAAGTGGTCATACTTCAAAATAGAGTCTAACACAGATACACACGAACGTTGCCCTAAGACACGTGAATAAATTATGAAAACTTCAGATAAACGATAAGAGGCGCTGACCATATCGACAGCGCCTCTTATGCAAGCCAGATCACCTGGCTGTGCTATCAAATAAGCCGTTAAACCCGGAGGCGGAGGGGGTGGGATTCGAACCCACGGTGACCAAAAAGGCCACAACGGTTTTCGAGACCGCCCCAATCGTCCACTCTGGCACCCCTCCGGCAGAACAATAGATTCACATATAACCTATCCAACGGCTACGGACAGGCATTATGTATCGCGCAAACGCAGATCCGCAAAAAATGATCGTAACTGCGCCTGGGCTTCCTCTTCTAGCACGCCGCGTATGACCTCGACCCGGTGATTCAGCCGCTCGTGCTGGAGCAGATTCAACACCGATCCGCCCGCCCCGGCTTTCAGGTCGTCAGCCGCCCACACCAGCCTGGGCAGCCTGGCCTGGATCATCGCCCCGGCACACATGACGCAAGGCTCCAGCGTGCAGTACAACGTCACGCCGACCAGCCGCCATCCACCCAGCACCCCCGCCGCCTCGCGCAGGGCGATCATCTCGGCATGGGCGGTCGGATCACGGTCAAATTCCTTGCGGTTGTGCCCGCGCCCTACAATCACCCCGTCGCGGACGGCGACGGCACCTATCGGCACATCGCCCATAACCGCCGCTTTATCCGCTTCGGCCAGGGCTTCACGCATCCAGGGGATGTGTTCATACATCGGGCCGGATTATAGCAAAGCGCTCAGGGTCGGTCAATCACGGAACTGACGCTAAAATGCAAACAGAAGAGCTCCCGCCCTGATCGGGCATCGTTTGGACTCTTCTGCCACGAAACACTGGATAAGGATTTTGCCAGCTCCACCGGCTGGATTCGAACCAGCAACCCTCCGGTTAACAGCCGGATGCTCTGCCGTTGAGCTACGGTGGAATAACGGGCCGAATTATAGCGTGCGCCTATCCACGCGTCAACCCCGCCGAGCGCAAAAAGAGGTTGCCAGCGCGCTCACAACCCCAGTTGATAATAGGCACAAAACAGGCCAGTAGGAGCTGGCCTTAGAACACCAAATAAATTTTTACAGATGGCTGCGAATTAGAAACCGCGTCGTACCCGTTTGGCTTGCCGACGTCGCGCGCGCCGAATGGCCTTCTTCTTTTGAATGCGCCGTAACTCGCTCTTGCTGATATACCAGCGCTTCCGGCGTACATCGCTGAGGATGCGGCTCTTAGCTACCTGCTTGCGGAATCGCTTCAGAAGTTGTTCCTGCGATTCGTCCGGGCGTAATGTTACACTTGGCAAATTCCGTACTCCTTTCCCGTACAAGATTACGGTGTATTCTACCACTCGTCAAGAATAAATTCACGCAGCACTTATCAGCAGGTTTACCCGCCGTTTTATCCGGCACTTGCTTGGCTGTTTAGTGCGTCCTTCAGAACAGCGTTCACGTGCTTGATGGCCGAATCGATGTCCACGTTAAGCTGCAAGGCCAGCACGCTGGCGAGATGCGTTTCGGCGCGATCCTTCAACGCGCTGTCAACCGTCGACAGGCGCGTATCCTGCTCCCTCCAGACCAGGTCACGAAGCGCCTCGGCCATCTGAACCGGGTCTCCACTCTGGATTCTACCCGTAAGCTCTGACTGACGGACCTGATAGTCATCGGCCAGCGTCTCCGGGTCGTTAGCCAGCGCCTGAATGATCTCATCAGGTGCCTCGACCGCACTCGCCACCGAGCACAGCCCCGATTCGTCCGCCCGGTCGACCGGCACCATCAGCGTGCCATCCCCATTAAGCAGCTCGATGTGATAGTACCGCCGCTCAACGCCACCAATCGCAATCGTCTGGATACCAGCCAGGACGCCCGCCCCATGATCGGGATGCAACAGCGACTCGCCCTTCTCAAACACTGGAACGCTCCTTTCAAAGCCATTGGCAACCAGGCGGTTGATTGGCAGAAATCTGGCTGGCTTGCATCGAATGGATGCAAAAAATGCCCTCTGTGTGCCAGCCTCTACGGGCAGAGAAGGCAGAAAAGCGCCTGGATTCAGGCAGCAGCAGTTAACACGGCGATGAGTATTGTATTGATGCTTCTAGGCGTGAATAACCGAGATCGCGTGTTCGAGGTTATGCGCTCCGAAACTGTGCACAGACTTCCCACCACAGACACTCGGATTATTTAGCGTCAAACCACAAGTTGCTTATCGTAAAGCTCGTTACATTATATATCTGGCCCACTAACAGGGCAAAAACCCCTGGTAATTAGCGCGTTATCCGCTAGAGCCGCGTGATCAGGGCATCCCGCTTAAAAGTGCGCGCGCCAACCCAAAACAACAGGACATCAATCGCCCAGATACCCAGGCCCAGCAGCAGCGTCAGTTCCACACTGAAGTACATCACCCCGACACTCTGCGCGATTACCAGGGCCACGATAGGGATCACGATCAACCCACTGGTCTGATATGCCTCCTGAAAGGTGTTGACACGGCTGGATATCAGCACGGTTGTTCCCAACCCCAGCCCGGCGGCTGCCGGGGCGACCCAGAACATCAACACCATCCACATCAGGTTAGGGAAAAAGACCCGGCCCATCGTGGGCCAGCCGATCAGGTTTACCACCACCGTATACAGCACAAATCCGACCAGGCTGACGGCCAGGGCGGCCAGCCAGGCCGAGAGTGTCTTAGCCAACAGCAGCTCCCAGTTGGTGAGCGGCGTGTGGAGCAGCGCTTCCAACGTCTTCCGCTCGCGCTCTCCAACAAAACTATCGGCGGCGATCACACTGGAGACCATCATCGGCAGGACGAGGAACAACGGGGCAAACATGTAAACCGTCGCAAACACGACCCAGATCTGGTCACCCTGGTAACCATTCAATATCGTCCGCAGCCCTTCCGGCACCATTGACAACAACTGGGCAATATCACTGCTGGCACCGGTCGTGGAGGCGGACGACGCAGCGCCCCCCGCGAACACCGTAATAGCAGGCACCACCACCAGCAGAAACAGCGGCACGAGGATCAACGGGATCAACACCGCCTTGCTGCGCAGGACGGTGGACAGGTCTTTGCGGATCACAGCTCGAATCGCGCGGGAATTCATTCGGCTTCCTCCCTATCAGGATGCAGGGCGAAGTAGACATCTTCAAGGGTCGGCTCCTGGGCCGTCACCCGGTACATCCGCACGCCGGCACCTACCAGCGCGGCGATCAGGTCGGGGATGCGCTCACGCGAGATACCGCTCACGCTCACGACATCCCCTTCAAGTGCCATCTCGGCGAGATTGGGAAAGGCATTCAACACTTCGGCAGCCCTGGACCGATCGGCGGGGCCCACTTCGATCTCCACCCGCTGATGGTGGACAAGCCGCTGGCCTAATTCGACAGGCGTGCCAAGCGCCAGCAGCCTGCCGTGCTCCAGCACAGCCACCCGGTCACATAAACGCTGTGCCTCAACGAGGTTGTGCGTGCAGAGAAAGACGGTGCGCCCCTCCTGGCGGCTCAGGTGGGTGATCAGCTCCCGCACCTGGCGAGCGGCCAGCGGGTCAAGCCCGGAGGTTGGCTCGTCGAGATATATAAGCTGCGGCTCGTGGATCAGGGCGCGGGCCAGGGCGAGCCGCTGCGTCATCCCCTTGCTGTACCCTCCAGTTTTATCGTCGGCGCGGTCGGCGATCTCAAACACCTCCAGCAGGTGCTCAACTCGCTCGTTGACGGCGGCGACTGGCACGCCGTATAGATCGGCATAGATGTGCAGGTTTTCGCGCGCGGTCAGCCGCTCGTCCAGCGATGGATTCTCGGTCAACACGCCCGTGCGGCGGCGCAGCGATGGCCCATCGGCCACCGGGCCCTGCCCCATTGTGGCCCAGGAAGCCGAACACCTCGCCCTGCTCGATGCGGATCGACAGCCCGTCGACGGCGGCGTTATCGCCAAAGCGTCTGGTCAGGTTATGGGTGATAATTACCTGGTTATCGTTCATCAATCCTCCTGAGATCAGACCCGATCTCAGGAGCGATGATAGCAGTACGGGGATAAACTTCAAGAGGCAGCACCCCCCAATTCCCCAGGGAACAGTACCACTGGACGGTTGTTTACCACCTGCCCCTCGGCTATAATGGCCCTTGACAGTGTTCTCTTCGAACGCGACCACAAAGGCGGGGTTGTCTCGTGAGCATGCCTTTCACCATTGGCGAGAAGGTCGGTCCCTACCAGATTCTCGACATCATCGGCCAGGGGGGGATGGCGACCGTTTACAAAGCCTTCCACCCCAACCTGGACCGATACGTCGCGATCAAAGTCCTGCATCCTGCACTAAAACAAGATGCAGATTTCCTGGGGCGGTTCCAACGTGAGGCCAGGCTGGTCGCCAAGCTGGAGCACCCCAACATTGTCGCCGTCTACGACTTCAACAGCCACAACGGCAACCCTTACCTGGTCATGCGCCTGGTGGAAGGCCAGACGCTCAAGACTCGCCTGAAAAGCGGCCCGCTGACCCTGGTGCAGATCGCCCAGATCGTGAAAAGCGTGGGCTCGGCGCTGGAATACGCGCACGGAGAGGGCATCCTGCACCGCGACATCAAACCCTCCAACATCATCCTTTCCGAGGAGGGAAAAATCTACCTGACCGATTTCGGGCTGGCGCGGATGATCCAGTCCAAAGAGAGCACGCTCTCGCGCGAGATGATCATCGGCACGCCCCAGTACATCTCGCCGGAGCAGGCAATCGGTGAACCGACACTGAATACCGGCACCGACATCTACTCGCTGGGCGTGGTGATCTACGAGCTGGTCGTCGGGAAAGTGCCCTTTAATGCCGATACGCCCTACGCCATCGTCCACGACCACATTTATACGCCCCTTCCCGCCCCACGTGATGTCAACCCCGACGTACCGGAAGCGATCGAGCAATTCTTGTTCCGCGTGCTTGCCAAGAAACGAGAAGACCGCTACGACACAATAGAGGAAACGGTAAACGCCTTCCTCATCGCCGTCGAGCGCGCTGACGCGGGGACGATGCACACGCCGGTGGGTATATCCGGCACGCGCCGGGGGAAAAAGGAACGCCCCCCGACCAAGCCGCTGAAACCCGCCGAGCCTGTGCAGGGGGAGCAGGACACCACACTCGTCACCTCGCAAGTGAGCAGCACGGATGCTACCCAGTTCCCGGTGCACACCCAGGCGAAGATCAGGGAAGGGCTGGCCCGCCGCCGCCGCCGTCTGACGATCTGGCCTACGGTGGGCATCGTGCTGCTGGTGGCTGTGCTGCTGCTGGGTGGGCTTCAGCTTGGGCGCATCGCCTACGAAGAATACCAGAACATTTTCCCACCGGCCCAGAATGACGGAAGCCGCCTTGACGACGGCTACTCCCTGGTCGCCCTGCCAGATGCGCATCCCGATCATCTCTATCCATATGGCAATGGGACCCTCTGATGCCTCAATGGGTGGTAAGCTGGATATTGGTCGGGCTGGCGATCTGGCCGCTGTTACAGGTCGAGCGCTGGATACACAAACATATCCAGGGCCTGGGCCTGCTGCTGACCAATAACCCGCAGGCCGCCGTGCTGATCTACTATCTGCTGCTGCTGCCCGGCGTGGCGCTGCACGAGGCCAGCCAATGGCTGCTGGCTAAAATGCTGGGGGTGAAGGTCAAACAATTCCGCATCTGGCCGGAGCAGCAGCGCGCGGACATCCGCCTGGGGCTGGTCGAGATCGACAAGAAGACGGACGTCGTGCGGGCGACGCTGGTCGGCATGGTGCCGCTCGCCACCGGCCTGGCCGCGATCGCGCTGATCGGCAGCACCCGCTTCAACACTGCGGCGCTGCTGGAGGGGCTGTTCTCCGGCGACCTGCCCACCATCATCGCCGGACTGAACGTGTTTATGTCCACCCCGGACTTCTGGCTGTGGGTCTACCTGGTGTTCGCCATCGCCAATGCGATGCTGCCGGAGCCGCACGACCGCATCAGCTGGCCGCTGCTGGGTGGGGTGATCGCCGGGATCGTCGCCTTCCTGCTGATCCTCGACCTGAGTGTCCTGCTTAGTTTCTGGGTGGAGGGGCCGCTCGCCCAACTGGCGCACTGGCTCAGCCTGGCGCTGATCATCGCGCTCGTCACCGACCTCCTGTTTATGGCGCTCATCGCGGGGATGGAATGGCTGTTCAGCATCCTGCTCAACCGCGAGCTGGAATATAACTAGCCGTCCGAAGCCCTCAGCGCGTCGGCAGACGCCGTCCTCTGTTCTCCAACCCGCCCTCAAAACAGCCTCACCCACTACAACCACTGCGCCGGATTTTCGTATTTGATGTAGACAGATTCTTCACAATTCGACCGGGCAGCTTGATCATCCCGTCGTTTAGCGCTTATCAAGGAGTAACCACATGCGAAGAGGGCGGGCGTTTTGGGGCCTGGTACTGATCGTGTTAGGCGTGTTGTTCCTGCTCAACACGCTGGGCTTTTTGAACTTCAACGTCTGGGAGGTCATCGGGCCGGTATTCCTGATCCTGTTTGGTTTGTGGATACTCACCGGCTGGGTGTTTGGCCGAGAGGGCAACCGAGTTGACGAGGTGACGATCCCCCTCGAAGGGGCTGAGCAGGCCCGGCTGCACATCGACCACGGCCTGGGCCGGATAACGGTCGACGGGCGCGACACGGGGAGCGCACTGCTCTCCGGCACCTTCGGGGGCAGCCCAGACAGCCGGATCAACCGGGATGGCGCTTTGCTTGACGTGCGGCTCAAGATGGTGGAAGGCGAGTTTCCCTGGTTTGACTGGTGGGGAGGAAGCTCACTCAACTGGGATCTCGCGTTGAACAGGGCTATCCCGCTCTCACTCAGCGTCGACGGAGGGACGGGAGAAGCGATCTTCGACCTGACTGATACGCATGTGACCGATCTGACGTATAAAGCTGGCCTGGGGACAAGCCGGATCACCCTCCCCGCCAGAGCGGGGCAGACCCAGGTAAAAGTGGATGGCGGAGTCGGGACCATCATCCTGCACATCCCGGAGGGTGTGGCAGCACGCATCAAGGCCGAAGCCGGGGTCGGCAGGGTTTCGGTGGATGAGAGCCGCTTCCCCGCCACCGGGGAGGGCCATTACCAGTCTGACAACTATGAAGCCGCCGAGAACAAGGTGGATATTGTGTTCAAAGGTGGGGTAGGGTCAGCCGCCATCCGATAGCGTTATCACCTCAAAGATAGAGAAACGCAGAAGGCGTGGGCTGGCGGCCTACGCCTTTTTTGTGTCCTACGTTGTCGCCCTGGTGACGATGCAACAATCGGGGCCAGGCTGCTCGCCCCCAAAGACACCCGGCCCAGAAAGGCCGAAGGGAGCTGACTGCTCGCGCGTGACAGCCCTTCTCCATACCTCTGGGCTTGACCAAGAGCATTGCGATTTTTATCACAAATCTGGCGCTTAATCCTTCCAAGAAATTCACGAATATCTTCACGCCTTTTTCATGTTCTTCTATTTATTTTGTAATAAGACTGTTATAGAATTAATTCTAGTTGTGGGTCGTTTTAGTGTGGTTAAGAGTTGCCAAAGGGAAGGTTTTTTCCGAGGGGAAGCTAAGAGAGGCCCTCATTAGCGTAAGTTATTGATAGAAAAGAGCAGGAGACACTGTTCCAAAGTGTCTCCCACCTAGACACCCTTGCTGCAAGTCTCCACGCCAATGATAAACACTGCAACAGGTTATATCAGGGTTTTTGCTAGGTATGCCACTCATTTTATCATTCTTCCCCTGACTACTCAATAAGTAAGCAGTACTAGTCGAAACTAAGATTGGGCGTATTGGCATCGGATCATCCTGTCGTTCGTAAGCATGTCAAATCGCTGGAACAGAAGTCTTCAAATCGCATCATCGATGTTTACAGACTAGCTGACAAAGAGGCATTGAGAACATGGGACAGGCCAGCGTCTGGCAAAAAGGAAAATTAGTCTTCTGGCTCAAACAGATGGACACAATATTCAAGCTCCAGTGGCGTAACCGATATTTTTTCCTGTTAGATATTCTGTTGCTATCTCTTACACCCTTCCTGGCAATGGCCCTCCGGCTCAGCGAGCCGGTTTGGGTGGTCATGTCACTTCCCTTAGCGATTTTCACAGCCATCAGCCTTTCCGTTAAGCTCACTGTCTTTTACGTCCTGGGCTTATACCGCCGTTATTGGCGCTATGCTGATATCAGCGAACTTTTCCTGATTGTTCGTGCGGTCATTCTGGCAACTGCAATTGCCATCTTCATTTTGTTCGGCATGAAGGCAACCAGCCTTTTCCCCGAAGGCAACCTGCCGCGCTCGCTGCCGTTCATCGACGCCATGCTGACCGTGATGGCGGTTGGGCTTCCCCGCTTCGGCCTGAGCTCCCTGCGCAGGCCCGCTCCGGCCAGCCGCAGCCTTTCCACCCCCCTCAAGCCCAAAAGCCGGGTGCTGATTGTGGGCGCAGGCGATGCCGGTCAGACCATTGTCCGGGAGATGCTCACCAGCAGGTACGTCCACATGACGCCAGTTGGCTTCGTGGATGACGACCCCCAAAAACAGGGGATGTTCATCCACCGGGTGCAGGTGCTGGGCACTCGCCAGGACATCCCCGAACTGGTCGTCAAGCACAGCATCGAAGAAGTCGTGATCGCCATGGCGGTTGTGCCGGGGCAGGTGATCCGCGACACCGTCAAGCTGTGTGAAGCTTCCGGCGTGCCCTGCAAGACCCTGCCCGGCCTGTTCGAGGTGCTCAACGGGGAGGTCGAGGTCAAGCAAATCCGTGACATCAACATTGAAGACCTGCTGCGCCGCGAGTCCATCCAGATTGACGATCAAGAAGTGGCCGAGATCATCCAGGGGGCGCGCGTCCTGGTCACCGGCGCGGGCGGCTCCATTGGCTCTGAGCTGTGCCGACAGATCATCCGATACAGGCCCTCACGCTTGATCATGTTGGGACATGGCGAGAACAGCCTGTTCAACATCAGCAATGAGTTGAAGCGGGCTGGCTCAGGTGTGTCGCTGGACGTGGTGGTGGCAGATGTCCGTGACCGGGCCCGCCTGGAAACGGTCTTCCGCCGCTACCGCCCCAACTTCGTGATCCACGCCGCCGCCCACAAACACGTCCCCATGATGGAAGACAACATCGAGGATGCTGTGACCACCAACGTGATGGGCACTCAGAACGTGGTCAGTGTGGCGGAAGCCTACGATGTCGAGCGGCTGGTCTACATCTCTACCGACAAGGCTGTTGACCCGGTCAACGTCATGGGCGCCACCAAGCGCTTCGGCGAAACGATCGTCAAACAGGCGGGCAGCCGCACCGGCAGGCCGTATCTCTCCGTGCGCTTTGGCAACGTGCTGGGCAGCCGGGGCAGCGTCGTGCCCTTCTTCCAGCGGCAGATTATGCAGGGGGGGCCGGTGACCGTCACCCATCCCGAAGTGACCCGCTACTTCATGACCATCCCGGAGGCGGTTCAGCTGGTGTTACAGGCTGCGGCCCTGGGCACCAACGGCCAGGTGTTTGTCCTCAACATGGGCAACCCGATCCGGATCGTCGACCTCGCCACCGACTTGATCGAACTCTCTGGCTTGAAGGTCGGGGAAGACATCGAGGTCGCCTTCACCGGCCTGCGTCCGGGGGAGAAGCTGCACGAGAGATTGTTCAATGACGAGGAACACCCCGTCCCGACGAAACACAACAAGATCCTGGTCGCCGAAAGCTCGCTGGCGATAGAAGACCGTCCCCCCAGCATGCCCCCTCAGCTCGTCGAAGAGCTGATCGTGCTGGCTCGCGCCGGGGAGGAACAGGCGCTGCGTGAAAGAGAGCTGGGCAGGCAGTTGGTCGCCGGTTCCAACCAGTGAATGGCATTCCAGTGAATGGCATTATCGTATATTGGTTACATCCGGCCAATCGCCAGCTCACCTGATCTATTTAAGGAGTTCAGGTCTCATGAATAAAAAATACTTGTATATACTCATAGCAGGGCTGATAACGACACTGATGCTCGTGGTGGCTCCATCTGCCATTGCACGGGCTGCATGCACAACTGCCCCAGATGGCTCGATCACTTGCACCGGTGACGACGACACAGTCACCATCAATGCCGGTGAAAGTCCCCCAAACGTCAGTGGTGGAGCTGGCAACGACCAGATTGACAACCACGGTAACGTAAGCGGGACCATCCAGGGAGATGCGGGCGACGACACGATCAACAATGACGGTGTGGCAGGTAACCTCAGCGGAGGGCCTGGAACCAACACCGGGAATGACACGATCAACAACTCAGGCACCGTTCAAAATAACATCTATGGCTATGATGGCAACAATACCATCAACAATCTGCCC
>JARRJX010000002.1:0-19938 GCA_037388645.1 Chloroflexota bacterium | reverse complement strand
CCCTCCTGGACGGCCATCGCCAGCGCGGCATACCCGACCACCTCGATCTCACGGACGGCCTCCAGCGACTGGTTGGGGTCGTTCTTCAAGGCCACCCGCACGGTCAGGGCATACAATCCCGGCAGCGTCTGGGTCGTCCTGGGCGGGCGGACGGCGATCATCACCTCGCTGCTTTCCCCAGGGTCGAGCATAATCTCGCGGCGGTTCGGCTTCGCCCAGTCAGACTCCATCCCCCCCAGCTCGATTGTATAGGTGTCGGTGGTGTTGCCTGTGTTCTCGATGACCAGGGCAAGCTGGAGCCGGGCGCTGGGGGCAACCGGCTGGTTGGGTGCGTCGAGCACCAACCGAAAGGGCAGGCCCTCCGCCTCGACCGGCACGGCGGTCGGGGTCAGCTCGATGTTCTTGAGGGGCCGCGCTTCGGGGGGAAAGAAGCGCAGCATCACGTCGCCCATCACGATTGAGTCCCCTTCGGATAAGGGCACGCGGCTGTTGGGGTCGATCTGCTTGTCGTTAACGAAGGTGCCGTTCACCGTCCCCAGGTCGACCAGATAGACCCGCCCCTCCGCGACTTCGAACTGGGCGTGGTAGCGGGATACCGCCGAGGTGTTCAAGACGATGTCGTTCCCCGGCTGACGACCGACAGAAGTCGTCGGGTTCGTCAGCTCGACTTCATGGTAGTCGCCACTCTCTGTCCGGATGATGAGCTTCCCAAACGCCATGTTTCGTTCCCCTAGCGCGGATAAAAGAATTGAGCGCCCATTCAGTCTAGCATGGAGACGAATGAGGTACAAGTTGCACAAAAATGGGTTTCTGAATAGTAGCTTAAGCCTCAATCGAACTCAAGATTTGGCCGATCTCCACCTTAACAAGCATAATGGGTTGTGATCCTTTTGTGTCTATCCGCGAATCGTCGCAGTCGTGCCCTTTCGTGCCTATCTGGAATGCACGCCGTTGGAACATCGGGGCGAATCGACGGATAGATTCTATGTATACTCGCAAACAGTGGAGCTTTGCCTGATGCCTGCCATACGATTACAACACGCGACGACGGGAAAAGACCTGATCCCCTTACGCCACCTGATGCAGCTGTACATGTACGATTTCAGCGTGTTCTGGGAGGACGATGACCCGGACGCGCAGGTCGACCAGCAGGGCCTGTTTGACGCGGGCGTCGACCTGGAGAGCTACCTGAACACCTCGGCCCGCTGGGCGCACCTGGTCTGGAGCGGCGAGTGGCTGGTGGGGTTCGCCCTGCTCCGCGCGGCTACCGTGCACCGGCCCGGCCCAGGCCGGTACATCGAGGAGTTCTTCATCATGCAGCGCTACCGCCGCAAAGGTCTGGGCCGGGCGGCGGCCACCCGGCTGTTCGACAGCTTTCGGGGGTATTGGGAGATCTCCGAGATCGGCCCCAACCTGCCCGCCCAGAACTTCTGGCGACGGGTCATTGGGGGCTATACGGGGAACCGTTACGAGGAGTTCACCACCCACGAGGACGGCCTGCCCATCGTCTGGCAGACCTTTGACAGCAGCACCTGGGGATAACGCCGCAGCGCCGCGCGTCGCTAGAGGTCGTCCGGGAAGACGACCTCCTCTTTCCCGGCCAGCTTCTGCCTGATGCGCTCGATGATGATCGCGATGTGTTTCTCGTTGACGGCGAAGTTCAGGTTGTGGGTAGGGATGGTCAGCACCGGGCACAGGTCGAAGCCCGCCAGCCATTCCCGGTAGAAGTGATCCAGCAGCTCCAGGTATTCCACTGTGATCGTCTTCTCCATCTCACGCCCGCGCGCCTTGATACGCTCGTACAGCACCGGCACCGGCGTGTCCAGGTACAGAAGCAGGTTGGGCCGGGGCAGTGCGTTGATCACCAGATCATGCACCCGGTGATAGGCCAGGTATTCGGTCTCGGTCATGTTGCCGGAGACCACCAGCGCCCGCGAGAAGATGTGCAGGTCTTCGTAGATGCTGCGGTCGATGATCGCCGAGCGCGGCGATTCGGCCAGCCTGCGGTGCTGCTCCGCCCGGTCGCCCAGGAAATACACCTGCAAATGGAACGCCCACTGCCGCATGTCCGCGTAGAAGTCGGCCAGGTAGGGGTTGGTCGAGACGGTCTCATAGCCCGATTCCCAGCCCAGCCGGGCGGCAAGCTGATCGGTAATCGTCGTCTTGCCCGCCCCGATGTTCCCGGCGACGAGCACGAAATATTTGGGCACGGCGTTCCTCCGTCTGGTCAGTTTTTGGGCTGGCTGGTGTGGTTGCGGAAGCTTAGAATCCGTACGAGGCCAGGAAAGCGATGCGCGCCGCCTCGCTGGTGGCGCTCAACACGAGCACCCAATCCCCGTTCCCCCAGGCGGCGTGATACTGGGAGGCGAAGGTGAAGAACACCCCGTCTCTCTGGCCGAGCGCCTCGTTATAGCCCACGTCGGTAGCGGCGAGCGGCACCTCGCTGAGCGCCGCCGGACGCGCAGCCGGAGACCGCCCACACGATCCCCAGCAGCACGGCGACTGCGCCCCATAATTTTTTCGGCAAATGTCTCTCGTTCCCCATAAAGTCTTTGTGTGTGCCCGGCACCACCGGTCAGTGCGCCGGGAAGTACGGCCCCAGGATGCTCTGCCACGTGTCCAGGGCGGTGTTCCACTCCTGGTTGGTCGTCCGCACCGCCGCTTCGTCGATCAACCGGCTGGTGTTGGCTACCGTCGTGATCACCTGCCGCCGCTTGTTGGCCCACACGTCCCCCTCGTCCAGGTAGGCGTCGATCACGCCGCCCAGGATTGGGTCTTCGGTGGGTCGGTGGATCGCGGTTTGCAGCCAGCGGAAGAAGTCGGTCACTCCCCGCGTATAATTCCCGATCGGCCACCCCTCGCCGATGTAGCGGACGACCAGGCATTCCAGGTGGAAGCCCCGCAGAGGCGAGCCTGCCTGCCGGTTCCAGGCCTTGATCATACGGATGAAGGGCACCACGCGGCCCTGCTGCTGCTCGTCCATGTCGCAGACCTGCCGGTCGAAGGCGGGCGGGTGCATGTTGACCCAGGTGCGCTGGATGAAGTCCGGCACCATGAACCCCTTCGTCGGGCTGCTGACGGCGGGCATCACGTCCAGCCGGAACTCCGGCAGCTCGACGTGCAGCGAGTGGCGGCCAACCGGGGCCTGGCCCGCTTTGCGCCGCCCCGACAGCGCGCTGGAGAACTTCTCCAGGATGCGGTCGACGCCCTCCGGGTTCAGCCACCGCTTGTACTTGCCATAGTCCAGAAGCGCCAGCAGGTCGACGTCCCCCTCGCTGAGCGGCCTGACAATGGTGTTGCGGTGGTAAGAGCCAATGACCGCCGTCCGGGCCAGCGACACCGGGCGACGCAGGAGCTTCTCGACCCGCTGCTGCTGTTGGGCAACCAGGTCGGCATGATTGTTGAGTATTTCCAGGTTCACGGAAAACGTCCAGAACGCGGCTTCTACAGGGTTAGCCATCGACCTCACACCTTGTAGATTAACAGGTTTTATCCAATCATATCATCAATCCAGTTCTCCCGACACCACGCCAACCACACAAAACCAAAACCGGGGCCAGACGATGTTCGGCCCCGGTCGGTTTGATCGATAAAGACGCTGCGCCGTTCGTCAGCAGCTCAACACTCGCTGTAGCCGCAGGAATAACACTTGCGGCAGCCTTCCTCCCGCACGAACGTCGCCTCGCCGCACTCCGGGCACAGGTCGCCGAACTCAAACGCCATCTGCCCAGGGGCGGGCCGGATCGACTCTTCAGCCTTGGCTGGCTCCTCGCCCTCCGACCGGGCCCCCTCGGCCTGGTGCAGGTATTCGTGCAGCACCTGGGCCACCCCGTCCGGCAGCGAGCGGACACGGTTGGGGCCAAGCCCCAGCGAGCGGCCTCCCCCGATCCCTTCAAGCTGCCGCACCACCTCTTTGAGGCGGGCCGTTGGCGAGAGGGGCGAGCGCAGCCGCAGGACGTAGCTGATCAACCGGCCAATCGCCTCGCTGACCGCCGCCGTCTCGCTCCCCGCCTTGGACGTATTGATGAAGACCTCAAACGGCTCGTCGCCGCCGTTCATGTTGATCGTGACGAACGCCGTCCCGGCGGGGGTCTGGATGCGGAAAGTGCGTCCTTGCAGCATCCGGGGGCGCGGCTTCTTGGCCTCCTGCCCAAACAGGGGCAGCTCAGGCTCAATGACCGTCGCCGCTGCCTCAGCCTTTCGGGGTGCGGCGTCCGGCTTCTCGGCGTCCTGTCTGGCTTCGGAGGTCTCGGCGGTCTCCAGGACGACCTTCTCGCGCGATCCGGCCACGTAGACCGTCAGCCCCTTGCAGCCCAGCTCCCAGGCCAGCATGAACGCCCCGGCAACGTCCTTTTCGGTGGCCGTCTTCGGGAAGTTGCAGGTCTTCGAGATCGAGTTTGATACGAAGCGCTGCATGGCCGCCTGCATTCGCACGTGCTCCTCGGCGCTGATGTCCGCCGCGACCACGTAGGTGTGCTTGATCGACTCCGGCAGGCTGGCGACCTCCTGGCAGGAGCCGGTGAGGTTGACCTGCTTGACGATCTCGGCCCGCTCCACGTCTGAAAGCCCCGCCTCCTTCAACGCCTCCTCGAAGAGCGGGCTGGTGTACTGTAATTCGACGTCTTTGCCGTTGTCGTTGAAGTGCCGCACGTAGGCCAGCGCAAAGACCGGCTCGCAGCCGTAGCCCTCCACCCCGGCCACGGTCGAGATCGTGCCCGTCGGGGCGATGGTCGTCTGCGCGCCGTTCCGAATCCCGTGGGCCTTGATCCCGCCCGTGATCGCGTCCCAGTCGAGCGCCGGGCGGCCCCAGTCGTGGGTGTAGGGGAAGAGCGGCTCCGGCGGCTTCCACTTGAGGTCGAGCGGGTCGAACAGGCTGCCCCGGATCGCCAGGAACGAGCCGCGCACCTTCGCCAGCTCGACGCTGGTGCGCATCGAGTGGTAATGCACGAACTCCATCACCTGCCCGGCGAACTCCTGCCCTTCCTTCGAGCCGTAGCGCACGCCCAGCCGGTACATCAAGTCGCCCAGCCCCATGATCCCCAGGCCCAGGCGGCGGACGCGCTGGGCGGCCACCTCCAGCTCTGGCACGGCGGGCACGTATTTGTTCGCGTCCACCACGTCGTCGAGGAAGTGGGTCGATAGCACGACGCTCGCCTCAAGCTTCGCCCAGTCCACCCGCCCGTCGTCGGTCACGTGCTTTGCCAGGTTGATCGACCCCAGGCAGCAGTTCTCGTTCGGCCCCAGCCACTGCTCGCCGCAGGGGTTGGTCGCTTCGAGCGTGTACAGGTGGGGGACGGGGTTATCCCGGTTGGCGGCGTCCAGGAACAACATGCCCGGCTCGCCGTTGTGGTGGGCCTGCCTGACGATCAGGTCGAATATCTCCCGCGCCCGGACGGTGCGCCACACCTCGCCGTCTTTGGGGCTGTCCAGGTCAATCGTCGTATCGGCCCTGACGGCCCGCATGAAGGCGTCGGTGATCCCCACCGAGATGTTGAAGTTGGTGATCGCGTTCTCGTCCGTCTTGCAGGTGATGAACTCGCGGATGTCCGGGTGGTCGACTCGAAGCACGCCCATGTTCGCCCCCCGGCGCGTCCCGCCCTGGCTGACCTCGCCAAAGGCGTTGTCGTACACCCGCAAGAAGCCGACCGGCCCGGTCGCCAGCCCCCCGCTGCTGGCGACGTGTGCCCCCCTGGGGCGCAGGCGGCTGAAGGAGAACCCGTTCCCCCCGCCGGTCTGCTGGATCAGCGCGGCGTTGCGCAGGGTCTGGAAGATGCCCGCCGGTTCCCGCCCCATGTCGTCTTCAATCGCCAGCACGAAGCAGGCGGCGAGCTGCCCCAACGGCGTCCCTGCCCCGGTGAAGGTGGGCGAGTTGGGGAAGAACAGCTTGGAGGTCAGCAGGTCGTAAAACTGCTCGGCCACCGCCTGCCGGTCGCCGTGCTCGTCCTCCGATTCGGCGACGGCCCAGGCCACCCGCCAGAACATGTCCTCGGCGCTCTCGACCGGCTTGCCATCCGGCCCCTTCCGCAAGTAGCGCCGCGACAGGACGGTATACGCGTTGTCGGACAGCTCCAGCGGGGCCGCCAGAAGCGGGCGCTGTCCCCTTTGCTGGTGCTGCTGTGGGAAATCGTGCAGCTCTTTTACCACTCTCTCGCTCCCTTCGAAACGCTGCTCAGGCTGCCCGCTCATTCGCCGGAGATGGCCGGTGAGTGAGCCTGGTCTTTGAGCAGCCGGTCAATCTCATCCCGTACCGCTAACAGGTCTTCCAGGCCAAGAAATACAATCGCGTAACGGATGTAAGCCACTTCGTCCAGCTCGCGCAGCCCGTCGATCACCATCTCGCCGATCGCCTGGCTCGGCACCTCCCCGCTCCGCTGGCCCTCCACATAGGACTGGATCGATCCGACCAGCCGCTCGATGGCCGACGAGGAGATCGGGCGTTTGTGGCAGGCGAGCTGGATGCTCTCCTGCAATTTGTCCCGGTCAAACCGCTCTCGACGTGCCGCCCCACCCTCCACGCCGCTCTTGATCACCAGGGGCTGGCTCGCCCGGAGGCGCTCGACCGTGGTAAACCGTTTCCCGCACTTCCTGCACCCCCGGCGCCGCCTGATTTCAGCGCCGGAGTCAAAAGATTTGGTCGAGATGACAAAAGAATCATATGCGTCACAATATGGGCAACGCATAGGTCACTCCATGGCAATACATCGATTACTTCTTGTATGCAGTCTGTTGGCCGCACCAGCCGAACAGCGCGTGAGCGAGGTCTTATTTTGGAGAGCGGTCAGATATTAGCATGGGGGTGGATCGGTCGCAAACCAGCTCCCCGCACAAAACCTTAAAAAAATGGGGGGCGGCGAAATCTTTAAGAAACGCCGGAGAAACTGCTCGTCCCCCAGGCCGCTCGAATCAAAAAAGGCGAGGATGCCTCGCCCTTCCGTCTCTCCTCTAATTACCGGCTCAGCGGGTCGCGGCCAGCCACCCCAACCCTTCAAACACCCGGTCGACGCCCTGCCCGGAGAGCGCGCTCGCCTCCAGATAGGGGTAGCCCATCGCGGTGGCCCAGGCTTTCCCCACCAGGTT
This sequence comes from Chloroflexota bacterium, assembly GCA_037388645.1. Lineage (GTDB taxonomy): Bacteria > Chloroflexota > Anaerolineae > Aggregatilineales > UBA3940 > JARRJX01. The sequence continues at coordinate 12,861 of JARRJX010000002.1, read as the reverse complement.
CGAGACCGCGCGGGGCCGGTCCACCTTGTTGCCGACGATCAGGATGCGCGCCTTGGGCGCGATCTTCAGAATCTCGTCCCGCCACATCGGCAGCGCGTGCAGGGTATCGGCGTTGCTCACGTCGAACACCAGGGCGGCGGCCCGCGCCCCCCGGTAGAAGCTGCGCCGCAGGCAGGCGAAGCGCTTCTGGCCGCCGATGTCCCAGATAGACAGCCTGATGTCACGCTCGCCCAGCTTGACGGTCTGGGTGTGGAAGTCGACGCCGACGGTCATCACCCGCGCCTTGATCAGGCGGCCCGTCAGGTGGCGCTGCACCAGGCTGCTCTTGCCAACTGAGCCGTCACCGGCGATCAGCACCTTGTAGACCGGCGCATGTCGGGTTGGCGCGATCAGGTCGAGATCCGGCGTGGTTGTGGTTAATGTGGGTTCGGCGACTTGTTGCATGCGCTGAGTGTAAAGCGAAAAAGCGGTTCATGCAACTTTGCCGCGTTAGGCAATTGTTTATCCTCCGTTTGAAACTCTGTTGAGTCTGGCCGGGCGCGCTCGCCAGATGTGGTATAGTTCTCTTTTGAAAACAGCAGGAAGGAAACGAAAAAAGGCCAATGCCAATTCGAGTCGTCTTTGTCTGCCTGGGCAACATCTGCCGCTCCCCGATGGCGCACGGGTTGTTCGAGCACATGGTGGAGGAGGCCGGGCTGTCGGACCAGATCGAGGTCGATTCGGCGGGAACGAGCAGCTATCACAACGGCGAAGGCCCCCACCCCGGCACCCAGGAGGTGCTCGGCGAGCACGGCATCCACTTTCAGCACGCCTCGCGCCAGCTCACCCGGCGCGACTTGAGGGAAGCCGATTACCTGATCGCGCTCGACAGGAGCAACCTGCGGGGCATCAGCCAGCTGGGCTACCCCACCGGCGAGGTCGGTCTCCTGATGGCGTTCGCCCCCCAGGCCGGGATCGACGACGTACCCGACCCCTACTACAGCGGCGGGTTTGACCGGGTGTACGAGCTGGTCAAGGCGGGCTGCGAGGGCCTGCTGGCCCACATCCGGCAGGCGGAGGGGATTTAAAGTGGGCGGCATGGAGGCGCTTACCGGCGCGGTCGGGCGCGCCCTGGAGGAGGCGGGCGACCCCGGCCCAATCGCCGAAGTACGCAGCATCGCGGGCGGCGACATCAACCGGGCGATGCAGGTCGAGACGGCCAGCCGCCGCTACTTCGTCAAGTGGCACCCCACCCCCCAGCCCGACGTGTTCGTCTGCGAGGCGAAGGGGCTGGCGCTGCTCGCGGCGGCGGGGGCCGCCCGCGTCCCGGCGGTGATCGGCGCGGGCCGCGTGCCTGAGTCGGGGGCGGCCTTCCTGATCCTGGAATGGATCGAGCGGGGCGGTGGCAAGAGCGGCCCCGCTGCGGCTGAACTCGGACGCCAGCTCGCCGGGCTGCACCGGGCACGCCAGGCGCGCTACGGCCTCGACCACGACAACTACATCGGGCGTCTTCCCCAGCCGAATACCTACGCCGACTCGTGGATCAGCTTCTACGCCACGGAGCGGCTCGGCGCGCAGCGGGACCTCGCCGCGCGGAATGGCCGCCTGCCCGCCCCACGGGCGCGCGGGCTGGAGCGGGTGATCGCCTCCCTCGACCGCTGGATTGACGAGTCAACCTGCCAGCCCTCGCTGCTGCATGGCGACCTGTGGGGCGGCAACTGGCTGGTGAGCGCAGCAGGCGAGCCAGTCCTGATCGACCCCGCCGTCTACTACGGCGACCGCGAGGCCGACCTGGCGATGACCCGCCTGTTTGGCGGCTTCCCCCCGGCCTTTTACGATGCTTACCGGGAGGCGTTCCCACTCGCCCCCGGTTACGCCGAGCGCGAGCCGCTCTACCAGCTTTATTACCTGTTATGCCACCTCAACCTGTTTGGGGAGGGCTACGGCGGGTCGGTGGACGCCATCCTGCGCCGCTACGGCGGCGGGTAGCGCCACACTACTTTGCGCCCCCTGCCGGGTATAGTATAGAATCGCGCCTGCATCAGGCCGTACGCCACGCCCAGTTGACAAGGAACCTGGTTGAACATCCCACTCACTCTCGCCCTAGACCGCATCGAATCGTTGATCACGCGCCCCGCCGAATCGTACACCGATCCGGACGAGCGGGCTGCCGAGTTCCAGCGCCGCCTGGAACGCACCCACCGGCTGATGGAATGCCTGGGCGCACCGCACCGCACGTTGAACACCATCCACATCGGCGGCACGTCGGGCAAAGGCTCGGTCGCCATGCTGTGCGAGTCGGTGCTGCTGGAGGCCGGGCTTCAGGTCGGCACGCACACCTCCCCCTACCTGCAAAGCTCGCTGGAGAAGGTACGGGTGGACGGCAGGCTGCTCGCCCCGCAGGAGGCGGTCGAGCTGGCCGACGAGGTGATGACCTGCGTGGAATACGTCCGGGCGAGCTGGCCGGAGCTGGGCGCGCCCCACTACGCCGAGGCGTGGCTGGGCATGGCGCTCTCCTACTTCCAGAAGCGGCGCTGCGAGGTGGGCGTGATCGAGGTGGGCATGGGGGGCCGCTACGACTGCACCAACATCATCACCCCCTCCGTCAGCGTGATCAGCACCGTGCATTACGACCACATGCGCGTCCTGGGCGAGACCATCGCCGAGATCGCCTATCACAAGGCCGGGATCATCAAGCCGGGCATCCCGATCGTGCTGGGCGAGGTCGAGTCGGAGGAGGCGGTGGCCCAGATCGAGGCGGAGGCGCGCCACCGGGGCACCCGCCTGCTGCGCCTGGGCAAAGAGATTCAGGTGCAGCCAACCGGGTTCTCCCTGGCGGGCGGCTCGTTCTCCTATCGCGGGCTGGACATCCAGCTGGACGACTTACGGGTCGGCCTGCTGGGCCGCCACCAGATCGCCAACGCCGCCGTCGCGCTCGCCGCGCTGGAGGTCTTCTGCTCGACCCACGGCATCACGCTGGAGGAAGGGACCATCCGGCGCGGGCTGGCGAAAGCGCGCTTCGCCGGGCGTCTTGAGATCATGCAGGAAGCCGACCGTGGTGCTCGACGGCGCACACAACCAGGAGAAGATGGGTGCCCTGGTCTCGGCGATCCCCGAAGTGTTCCACTACCGCCGCCTGATCCTGGTGCTGGGCATGCTGGAGACCAAGCACGCCGGGCCGATCTTGCAGGCGCTCGGCGCGCTGGCCGAGACGATCGTCACCACCTCGCCGGAGGTGAAGGGCAAGCCCGCCGTCCCCGCCGAAGAGCTGGCCTCGATGGCCCGCGAGCACGGCATCGAGTCGGTGGTCGCCATCGACGCCCCGCGTGAGGCGCTGGACTATGCGCTCTCCCTCGCCGAAGCGGACGACCTGGTCGTCGTGACCGGCTCCCTGTACCTGATCGGCGAGGTACGCTCGCACTGGTTCACCGACGAGGCGATCACCCAGGCGCACAACATGTTCCCCGGCCAGAGCTGACGCGCAGCCGCCAACAGGCCAGCCCCACTACCTTCATAGAATCTTTAATCGCCACACATAAGCGCTTCACAACGCGGCATTATGCTTATGTCAACTCGATTAAACACACTTACGGAGGTAAATGGGATGTCAAAGATGGGAAAGTACGTTGGAATCGCAGTGGTGGTAGTGGGTGTCCTGGGGGCCGGATTCCTGGCCGTAGCACCCGCCTCAGCCCAGACAATCGACCCGGCGCTGCCCGGCGGCCCGGCAAATGGTTATGGCTCGCAGGGTGCCCAGGCCGGGCTAGGCGTGAATGACGCCACACAGGAAGCCCTGGCCGAGGTGTTAGGCATCAGCGTCGAGGAGCTTCAGGCCGCGTTTGACGCTGCTTCCGAGCCTGGCGACGTGCCCGAAGCGCTGGGCATCAGCCAGGAAGAATTCCAGGCAGCCATGCAGGAAGTGATGCAGTCCATCCACGGCACGCCGAGCCAGTGGGCCATCGGGAATGATGCTACGCCCCAGTGGGGACAGGCCAACCGGATGCCCCAGAGTGGCATCGGCACCTGCATCGGCACCGGCAATGGTGGGGCGAGGCTGTTTGGAGCGCCAACCGGCAGGTAACCACCCGCCAAACACCTGACGACAAAATACAGCGCCCCTCGCTCAAATGGAGGGGCGCTGTCATTTATACAGGGGTACTCAATCCTGGTCGCGCGTGCGGTAGCGGCGCAGGAAGGCGGGCATCTCGATGTTGCTGTCTTCGAGATTCGGCACATCACGCTCGGCCCCAACCTCACGCGGTAAATCCTGCGGATAAGCCGCCTCGGCGGGACGCTCGCCGCCAAAGCGCGGACGGGCGGTGCGGATCGAGCCGAACCCGGTCGCGATCACCGTGATCCGGATCGAGTCGCCCATCGTGTCGTCGATCACCGCGCCGAAGATCATGTTCGCGTTGGGGTCGGCGGTCTCCCGGATGATCTCGGCGGCCTGGTTGATCTCAAACAGCGCCATGTCCGGCCCGCCGGTCACGTTGAACAGGATGCCGCTCGCCCCGTTGATCGTCACGTCGAGCAGCTCGTTGGTGATCGCCTGCTGGGCGGCCTTGCGCGCCCGCTCGTCGCCGCTGGCGGTGCCCACCGCCATCAGCGCCGCCCCACCCTGCTGCATGACGGCCTTCACGTCGGCGAAGTCCAGGTTGATCAGGCCGGGCACGGTGATCAGCTCGCTGATCCCCTGGATGCCCTGGCGCAGCACGTCGTCGGCCATGCTGAAGGCCTCTTGCAGGCTGGCCCGCTTGTCGACGATCTTGAGCAGGCGATCGTTCTGGATCACGATCAGCGTGTCGACCGCGTTCTTCAGCCGGTCGATCCCCTCCGCAGCGGTGTGCTGGCGGTGGCGGCCCTCGAAGCTGAACGGCTGAGTGACCACGCCAATCGTCAGCGCGCCCTGTTTCTTGGCAATGTCGGCCACGATTGGCGCGCCGCCCGTCCCGGTGCCACCGCCCAACCCGGCGGTGATGAACACCATGTCGGACTGCTCGATGACGGCCTTGATTTCCTCGCGCGATTCCTCGGCAGCCTGCCGCCCGACCTCCGGGTCGCCGCCTGCGCCGCGCCCACGGGTCTGCTTCCTGCCGATCTGGAGCCGCGTCTTCGCCAGCGATTGGTCCAGGGCCTGCTGATCGGTGTTGACGACCACAAAGTCAACCCCACCCAGCTTCTCCTGGATCATGCGGTTGACCGCGTTGCTCCCGCCGCCGCCGATCCCGATCACCTTGATGTTTGCGTATGAAGACCCACCCTGCACCTGCTGCTGCTGCGCCATTTGCCGCTCTCCTCGTGGCTTCGCGGACAGTCTGACCTGATCGTGAGAATCCAGATTGTCGTCCTGTTCTGCTGATTCGTGTTCCGGTATCATATCCAACCCTGCCGGTTGTCAACCTTGCCGGTCGTGCTCGATGCTTCCATTGGGCGTGCCGATCACCCCTGGCTGAAGCGCCCATCTCACATGGAGACAAGATCAGATTATAAGAAACCTGTTATCTTGTTCTCCATATTATGATAAAAGTCTAAATTTGCGCAAATCATCTGGGCGCAGGAGGGTTGCAGTTATTTAACAATCGCTTCGATCGTGGCGTAAAGGGTGGCGCGCGGTCGGGCTATCCCGGCGATTCTGAGGCAGCCAGAGGCAGCGCCAGGGTGAAGGTGGTGCCGTGGCCCAGGCCCGCGCTCTCCGCCCAGATGCGCCCGTTTTGCCGCTCAAGCAGCGACCTGGCAATCGCCAGCCCCAGGCCCAGGCCGTCGTGCTGGCGGGTCATCGGGTCCTCGACCTGGTAGAACTGGTCGAAGACGCGCCCCAGCTGGTCGTCGGCGATGCCGACGCCGTTGTCGCTGACTCTGATCCAGACCTCGCTCTTGCGCTCGTGCGCGGTCACGCACACCGCGATCGTCCCCTCGGCGGGCGTGAACTTGACGGCGTTGTTCAACACGTTGGTCAGCGCCATGGCGGCCTTCTGCGGATCGACCATCACCTCGACAGACACGGCTGGCCCCTCGACGGCGACCATCTGCCGCTTGGCCTCGGCCAGCCTGCGGCAGTCGGCCAGGGCGAAGTCGAGGATGTCGGCCACCGGGGTCATCGTCACGCTGAACTCGGACGTGTCCAGGTCGACGTAGGTCAGGTTGGTCATGCCCTCGATCAGGTTGCGCAGGTGCTGGGCGCTTTCGAGCACCATCTGGGCGTGCTCGCCGGATTCGCCCTGGCTGTCCTCTTTGAGGAAGGTGGCGTAACCCAGGATCACGCCCAGCGGGGTCTTCAATTCGTGGGAGGCAATCGAGATGAAGTTGCTCTTCAATTGGTCGAGGCGGGCCAGGTCGTCGTAAGCCTCGCGCAGGGCGGCCACTACCTGCGCGTTCTCAATCGCCACGGCGGCCTGGGAAGCCAGGATGGTGATGTGCTGCACGTCGTCGTCGTTGAAGCGCCCCTGGTACTTGTTCAGCACCTCCAGCACGCCGATGCGCTTGTTTTTGATGCGCAGCGGGACGCCCAGCAGCGAGTGCGTGTGGAACGACGTCCGCCTGTCCACCTCCCGGTAGTGGCGCGGATCGCGGGAGACGTCGTCGGTGATGATCGCCCGATCCTCGATCAGGATCGCCCCGGCGATGCTGTCCTCGACCGGCACGACGATCCCGGCCAGCCGGTCCGGGTCGGGGTCTTTCGCGGCGGCGAAGCGCAGCGCGTGGAGGTTGTCGTCGACCAGCAGGATGGACGCGCTCTGCGCGCAGGTGATCTCCGCCGCCGACTCGATGATAAATTGGAGCAGAGGTTCGAGGGTGAAAGTCGAGTTCATCACCAGGCTGATCTTGACCAGCCGGTTGAGCACGTCGATCTGGCGTTGATACGAATCGAACTCGAATGTAGAGGGCAGTGCTACCACGGATCACTTCTTCCTTAAGAGACTCGGATTCGACTTACCAATACACGTTCGATACCAATACCGGATACCCTGCCGCCTGCCGCGTTGACGCCGACCTGGGGCCGGGTTATGCTTAACAGGCCTCAGCCACGGGGGTGGTATGGTCCCGGTGGGCCGCGCGGTCTTCAAAACCGTTGAGGGGTTGCGGAGCAAGCCCTGGTGGGTTCGACTCCCATCCATCCCCGCCTCTATATTCTAAAGCCGTCCTGCGGTTAAAGGCGTACCAAACTTCTTACAATCTGGCGGCTCTTCCCCAGAATCGGCAGTAGTTTTATGTGTTGGGGGTGTTTTTCGCCTGGACGATCTCGGCCAGGATGCTGACCGCGATCTCAGCCGGGGAGCGGCCACCCAGCGGCAGGCCAATCGGCGCGTGCAGGCGGGCAAGCTCGGCCTCGCTCACCCCATCGGCCAGCAGCCGCTCGATCCGGCGCTGGTTGGTGCGCTTGCTGCCCAGCGCGCCGACGTAGCGCGCCCCGCTCGGCAGCGCGACCTTCAAGGCGGGGTCATCGATTTTCGGGTCGTGGGTGAGCAGCACCAGGAAGGTCGAGACATCTAACCCGTACTCAGGCAGGACCTTGTGCGGCCACGCTTTCACCAGCTCGCCCGCGCCGGGGAAGCGCTCCGCCGTGGCGAACGCCCCGCGCGGGTCGATCACGACCGTGTCGAACCCGGCCAGCCCGGCCATCGGCACCAGAATCTCGGCGATGTGCACCGCGCCGACGACGATCAGGCGCGGATTGGGGAGGTGAACGTCGGCGAAGAGCAGGGTGTGCGCGTCCAGCCGGAAGCTCCCCGATTTGCCACGGGCGAGCTGCTCCAATGCGCCCGCGATCAGCGCCTGCTGCTGGCCGCCCAGGTCGAGGTCGCCCGCCAGCGGCCCTTCGGGGTTGAGGATCAGCTTCCTGTTGAGCGCCTCCGGGGGGCCTTCCAGGGGGTCGACCACCACGCAGGGCGTGCGGCTCCGCAGGCACGCTTTGAGCGTCTCGTACACGGCGTCGTAGTCGGAGAACGGCTCGACCCAGACCTTGATCGTGCCGCCGCAGGCCAGGCCCACCTCCCAGGCCGTCTCGTCGGCCACGCCATAGGTGAGCAGCCGGGGTGCGCCCGACCTGATGACCGCCTGGCTCTCCTGGATGACCGCCCCTTCCACGCAGCCCGCGCTGACCGACCCGGCCACCCGCTCGCCGAGCGTGACCGCCATCTTGGCCCCCGCCGGGCGCGGGGACGATCCCCAGGTCTCGACCACGGTGGCAATGGCGATCTGCTCGCCCTGCTCGCGCCAGGCGTCCAGGTTGTCGATCACGTCCTGCATGGCTGGTTCTCCCCAACAAACGCCGCTGTCAAAGGCGCTCACTCGAACTTGAGATACCCTTCGAGCGCGGCGAAGGTAGGCTCCAATGTGACCGGGTCTTCGCTGGAGCGCAGCACGATCTCCGGGTCTTTCAGGCCGTGGCCGGTCACCACCGCCACCACCCGCTGGCCCCGCACGTCCACGCTGCCTTGCTCAATCGACTGGCGCAGACCGGCGATCCCGGCTGCCGAGGCTGGCTCGACGAACACCCCTTCCAGCCGGGAGAGCGCTTTCCACGACGCCAGGATGTCCTCGTCCTCGACCGCCGTGATGATCCCGTCGGATTCTTCCAGCGCCTGGGCCGCCTCGCGCCAGCGGGCCGGGTTGCCAATCCGGATAGCCGTCGCCACCGTCTCCGGGTGCGCCACGACCTGCCCCTTCACGATCGGGGCCGCGCCAGCCGCCTGCGCCCCCAGCAAGCGCGGGAGGGAGGCCGCACTGCCCACCCGTTGGTACTGGGTGAAGCCCATCCAGTAGGCGGTGATGTTCCCGGCGTTGCCCACCGGCAGGCAGAGCCAGTCCGGGGCGTCGCCCAGCGCGTCGACGATCTCGAACGCGCCGGTCTTCTGGCCTTCCAGGCGGTAGGGATTGATCGAGTTGACCAGCGTGATCGGCAGGCGGTTGGCCGCCTCGCGGACGAGGTCGAGGCCCTCGTCGAAGTTGCCGTAGATGTTGACCACCTCGGCCCCGTAGGCCAGCGACCCGGCCAGCTTGCCCTTGGCGATCTTGCCCTCCGGCACCACCACGATGCAGCGCAGCCCGGCGCGGGCCGCGTAGGCGGCGGCGGAGGCGGCGGTGTTGCCGGTGCTGGCGCAGATGACCGCCTTCGAACCGGCGTGGCACGCCTGGGTGATCGCGGCGGTCATCCCCCGGTCTTTGAACGAGCCGGACGGGTTGAGGCCCTCGTATTTGAGCCACAGATCGAAGCCGCCGCCCAGCGATTCGGCCAGGCGCGGCGCGGGGATCAGCGGCGTGTCGCCTTCCAGCAGGGTGATCGCCGGGGCGTCCTCCGGCAGGTCGAGCAGGGGCCGATAGAATTGGACCACGCCGGGCCATGTTTTGGGTGATTCAGTCACGCAGGTGTCTCCTCGCAGGTGGTGAGATGGGTGAATGTGTGGCGGTTGGGGGCGCGGGCGCAGCGGCGCTCAGTGCGCGTGAGGGGTCGCGTCCTCGCCCTTCTCCTGACGTTTGGCGAGCACCCCGTCCACCAGGTCGCGCAGCTCGTCCATGGCGGGCAGGGGCTTGTAGAGGATTCGGTCGGCACCGGAGACTTTGAGATAATTGGCGGCCTCGGAGCTTTGCAGCTCGTAGCCGGTCATCAGGATCACGCCGATGTCCTTCAGCTGGGGGTGCTTGCGGATGCTGGCCCCGATCTCCTGCCCCCAGGGGCCGGGCACCCTGATGTCGAGCAGGGCAACGTCGGGCAGCGGCGTGGGCAGCGGGTTGGTGTCCAGGTACTTCATCGCCCGGAACCCATCCTCGAAGACGAGCGCCTTCAGCTCCCACAATTCGCACATCGTCTCGATCACCATCCGGATCGCGGCGTCGTCCTCGACGATCATCCAGGTAACCGGTTTGTCTTCTTTGTCGTGCTCAGGCATTCGATCCGCCCCTCTGGATCGGGAGCCCCTCCGTTCCCGTCCAATCAACCCATCAGCATCTTGACCCCAATACAACCGTGTTAAAGCCGGGCCACGCACCGCTACCAGACAACATCTTGACGCCCCTTATTATATATTGAATGGCGCGAGATACCATGTGCGCCGCGCAGAGGCCGCCCAAACGTTAGAAGTTGGTGAGACCTGTCCACTACCCCAGGCGTCGAGCTGCCTGATCGTGGTGCGGGGAGGGCACTACCCGGCTTGACGCAAAACCCTAACTGTGCTAGCCTGCAAGGGGGTGTGGTGAGCATTCATACTGGGGGATAGCGCCATGAAATTGTCCGTAGAACGAAGTCCCGGATCGACCTCTCTGCGTGCCGCCCTGGCCGTGTTGAATCCACGCAAGTTGGCCCGGCCCGCCATCGTCATCACAGCCACCATACTTGGCTTTTTGCTGGTGATCGGGTTGGGCGGAGCGTTCGGAGCGCCGCCTCCCGCCGCCCACGCCGGGGTCCTGGCACAAAGTGGGTACTGCGGAGACGGAACCTGCACGCCGAGCGAGGAGTTTACCTGCCCCGCCGACTGTGGCTATGCCACCGAGGAGCCGCGTTGTGCAAAAGCGGTCTGCGGCGATGGCATCTGCACGGCTGGCTGTGAGACGGCAGCCTCCTGCACCTCCGACTGCGGCGTGTCCTGCGATGACTTCATCTGCGGGGACGGCGTCTGCGCCTGGAACGACTGCGAGGGAAGCTGGAACTGCGAGGCCGACTGCCAGTGGTGCGGGGACGGCATCTGCGCGGCTGCCGAGCAGGGCCAGTGCCCGGAGGACTGCGGTGGCTCCGTGTGCGGGGATGGGGTCTGCGCGGCGGACGAGTCGATCCGGTCCTGCCCCGCCGACTGCGGGCCGGTCTGTGGCGACGGGGCCTGCAACGGCAATGAGACCTTCTCCTCCTGTCCCAACGACTGCTCGCCTATTTGCGGGGATGGTCTGTGCCAGGGCGGCGAGAACTTCTCCTCCTGCCCCAACGACTGCGCCCCGGTCTGCGGGGACGGCACCTGCGAGGGCGCGGAGACCTGTGGAAACTGTGCCAGCGACTGCGGGGTTTGCCCGCCAAGCTGCGGGGATGGTACCTGCAACGGCACAGAGACGAACCAGACCTGTCCGGGGGACTGCCCGCCGGAATGCGGCGACGGGGTCTGCAACGGGACGGAGACGTTCGAGACCTGCCCAAGCGACTGCGAAGCGCCCCCTTCTCCCACACCCACCGAGGTGCCACCCGCGCCGGAGCTGGCGGTGGCAAAAATGGCCAACCCGGCCTCCATCGACGAGCCGGGCGGCCCGGTGACATTCACCGTCCAGGTCACGAACGGCGGGGAGGAAACCCTCACCCTGACCTCGTTGGATGACAGCCTCCAGGCCAACATGGCCACGCTGTCGGAGAACACCTGCACCGTTCCGCAGGTGCTCCCGGCGGGTAGCACCTACGAGTGCCAGTACTCGTTCGAGGTGAACGGGAGCGGCGGCGAGAGCGTGAGCAACACGATCTCGGCCACCGCCGAGGACACCGCCGGGCAGGTCGCAACGGGCAGCGCCTCCGCCACGGTGATGATCGCCGCCGTCGAGGAGGTCGCTACCACCGGCTGCCAGATCGTCCCGGTTGACGTGGTCAACGACGGCGCGGTGAACGCCTTCCTCAGCAAGACCGAGGACTACCGCGCGCCGCTCTGGATGATCTGCGACGAGCCGCCGGAGGAGGTCTGCATCCCGGTCGACCCCTCCTTCGACCGCAGCTCCGATATCTCCCAGTTCTCGCTGCTGGACTGCACCAGCGAGGGCGAGTGCACCAGCTACCTCGCCACCTCCATCAACCAGGACGAGCTTTGCTTCCACGTGGTGGCCGGGACCACCGGCCAGCCGATCTGCGGTGAGGGCTGCTCGTTCATGATCCAGACCGGCGAGACGGGGCTGCCGACCCAGGCCCTGCTGCTGGCCGGGATCGGGCTGGCGCTGCTGCTGCTCTTGATCCTGATCGTGCTGCTGATGGTGCGCCGACGCCGCGACGTGGAGGAGGAATCGTCCGACTACGACGAGGACTTGACCACGGGCTGAACGTGCCCGACCGCTTCCAAAGAGGACCGGCGGCCAGGATGGGGGGACGACCTCCGTCCTGGCCGTTTTGCGTCGCTGCCTGTAAATATATAGGTACCCCCCTGATTCAATGGAGGCACGATGCGCAAAGAGGTGATCCTGATCACCGGGGCCGCCGGGGAGATGGGCGAGGCGCTGATCCACCGGCTCTCGGAGGGCGGCGCGGACAACATCCTGGCGCTGGACGTCAAGCCCCTGCCCGACGCCCTGCTGCGCCGCTGCCACCGCTTCATCCTGGGCGACATTCTGGACGAGGCGCTCTTTGGCCGCCTGATCGCCGAGTATGCCATCCCCCTGATCTACCACCTGGCAGCGGTGCTCTCCACGCGGGCCGAATACACCCCCGAAGCCGCCCACCGCATCAACGTGACCGGCACGCTCAACCTGCTCAAGCTGGCCGCCGACCAGTCGAGCTGGCTGGGCGCGCCGGTGCGCTTCATGTTCCCCAGCTCGGTCGCCGTCTACGGCCTGCCCGACCTCGCCACCAAGGCCCGCGAGGGGGCGCTCAAGGAATACCAGTGGACCGAGCCGACCACGATGTACGGCTGCAACAAGCACTACTGCGAGCACCTGGGGCGCTACTACGCCCGCCACTACCGCCAGCTTGCTGCCAACGCGCCCGACTACAGCGTCGACTTCCGCGCGATCCGCTTTCCGGGGCTGATCAGCGCCTTCACCCTGCCCAGCGGCGGCACGAGCGACTATGCGCCGGAGATGATCCACGCCGCCGCCCAGGGGGAGCGCTATGCGTGCTTCGTGCGGGAGGACACCCGCATGCCCTTCATGGCGATGCCCGATGCGCTCAACGCGCTGTTCGCGCTGTGCGAGGCCCCTCTGGAGGCTCTC
>JARRJX010000001.1:0-19794 GCA_037388645.1 Chloroflexota bacterium | reverse complement strand
CAGGTTGGCTTGTTCGAGGTTGTATCCACCACTCAACGAAGCGTGCAAAGCCACCCTGTTAGCGCTGTCACTCAGAGCTTTAATCGCCTTTCTGGCCCCAATTATCCTGGCTGATTCCAGTTTTCCCTGGGAATGGATGACTTATGTAGGCGTGCTGCCTGTGTTGGCCGCACCCTTTGCATTTATGCGTAAAGGGGCAAAGCCACTGACCTGGCTCCTGGCTTTCGTGATGGTGTTTGCCATTTGGCTTGCTTTAGGTAAAGCTGTTGGCTTATACGCCCTCCTTTACCAGCTGATCCCGTCTTTCCGCATCTTGCGCATTCCTCCCCGCGCGCTTGTGATGGCGGTCCCGGCCTTGATTGTGTTGGGCGGGCTGGGTTTTCAGTCGCTGATGGAGGAGTCCCCCACCCCGAATCAGATCAGAATCAGCGCATACGTGTATGGTAATCTGATCCTCTTTGGATTAGGAACATTTGCCGGGTTTATGGTCACCTGGCAGGCTGGGCTATCTCAATTGTTACCGACTCAGTGGCTGACCGGGCTTATGTTCTTGCTTGTCTGTCTTGTCGTTGCTGGGGCAATAGTTCAACGGGTGAGCTGGCTTGCGGGTTGGCCGATTGCAATAGTTATATTGACGATCGGTGCTTTGCTTGGGAATATTGCCAGTCATTACCTCGTTGACATGGCACCACTTGCGATCACAGCATTGGCAATCATTAAGACATGTTTCTTGGTGGGGCTTGGCGTCATCCTTATTTACGCCCTGCGATTGAGCAAAGTGTCTGGCGCGGTGGAGATGTTGATCGGGTTATTTATCTTTCTCGATATGTATGTTTATGGGGCTTCGTATGTGCAAGTGCTTGATCCACCGCAGGCTCCGGTTGCCGACCTCGACGCCGTACCTCACACTTATCACGGTCGGGTTCATAGTGAGGATGATTATTGGGTGCTTTTTGACTTTCCCAATCAATTTGTGTTGTCAGAGACCGGTGTTATCACTGGTTATGATTCCCTGAAGTTGAGTGACTACGCAGCATTCGTCAGAGCATCAGGGCTTGATGAGCGGGCGTTAGATTTCCTGAACGTTACCCACTTCATTTCTTTTGAAGAGACTCCAGAGAGTGTGGAGGCACCCGTTGAAGGCGTCTTCCGGAGGCCGGATTTTACCATCACCCTCAATCCAGCGGCGCAGCCGAGAGCTTTTTGGGTGGGCGATGTTGAGCCGACAGCGTGGAAGAAGCGAGCCGGATCATTAACGATCCAGGGTTTTCTTATCGGCAGACTGTGGTGCTCCCAGAGGCCGTCGACGCCGAGCTTGACACAGGCCCCGAAGAGCCTGTCGTCACAATAGTGGGCTTTGATGCCCCGCGCGGCCAGCTTGTGATCGAAACGACGACTTCCCACCCGGGGGTGCTGGTGATGAGCGAGGCCTATTATGTTGAGCGCCATGCCTGGTTAGATGGACGGGAAGTCCCTCTGCTGAAAGCCAACATTGCCTTTAGTGCTGTTGCGCTCCCGGCAGGGCACCATATTGTGGAACTGCGCTATGTGCCAACCGCGTTTTATATTGGGTTGGCTATCACATCAGTTACTCTGATTATAGTGTTTGGCATACTGTCATATTCGGCTGCCAAAAAGCGCCAGACGTTTGCCTCCAGGCTGCTGGCGAATGAGTAGTGCCCGTAGTGACATGGTCTTCTTTTTGCCACTGCGTTGGCTCCCCGGCTAAGATTGTTTTTATAGATACCATAAGGAAGTCCAGGACAGCCTATGCTCGTCGAAGTCACACGTTATTCTCTGGAAATGAACAGCCTGGCCGAACACCGCCCGAAGAAAACGGACAATCCCGATTTAAGCATCCGGGAAGCGGCTGTCCCGCTTCCTGAGCTAAACCACTTCTTTTACAGGGCGGTCGGCGGACACTGGTATTGGGTCGACCGCCTGGGCTGGACTTACCATGATTGGCTCCACTGGGTTGATCGCCCGGAACACAAGACCTGGGTTGCGTATCTGTCGGATACCCCCGCGGGTTATTTCGAGCTGGAATCCCAGCCCGGCGGCAGTGTCGAGATCGCCTATTTCGGTCTGCTGCCGCGTTTTGTGGGGATGAGCCTGGGAGGGCCGCTGCTCTCCAGGGCGGTGGAGGAAGCCTGGGCAATGGAGACGTCACGGCTCTGGGTGCACACCTGCTCGCTCGATCACCCCGGTGCGCTGGCTAATTATCTTGCCAGGGGCTTCAAGGTGTTCAGAGAGGAGACGTTTCCAAAACGGCTGCCCGACAGCCCGCCGGGCAACTGGCCGGACGCCGGCCCGAATCCTTTTGTGCCAGCCGGGTGATTTGATTACACAACTAACCCCGAAGTGTAACCATGATTTGCCATCCAGATCGCTCTGACAGGCAAGATGCGCCGGTGCCTCGTGTTTTGTCACCGGCCCGGATTGGGTGTTACCCATCAGCAGATTTTGGCAGCAGTAGCTCTTAAAAGTATAGTCGCCTATGGAGCAGCCGTGTCTTTGGGCTTCAGCTTAGGGACTGGATCATGATCGGCAAACTGTCATCCGGGGATAACCTTTCCTTTTCCCGATTTGTAAATGTGAAATCTCAGACGGGGGCAGGCGCTGCCATCTACGAGGCGGCGGCCATTGGCTGGTTCATCTTGTGGGCGCTGATCATGATGGGGCCGGTTGTCTGGCATATGAGCGAATACCAATATGGGGACGTGGGCGACAATGTGGCCCAGACCTATTCCAGGTGGGTCAGTCGACAGGCCTATATAAGCGACGTTGGCGACGTGGTTCGGTCGAGCGCCAATTACCAATTCTATCCGCTGGGCAGCAGCTACGTCGCCCAGGGGGATCGGCCTTCCCTCCAATTTGGCACGCTTGCCCGTTCGATAATCGTTCCCCATAACTTCCTGGCGATGCTGCTGCTGCCCTGGCTCGACGAGGTGGTGATTCACAATCTGCAATCATTCCTCTATTTGCTTCTGTCAGGTGCCAGCATGTACTGGCTGGTGCGCCGCATAATCGGCAACCGACTGGCCGGTCTGATCGCAGGCAGCATATTCGCCTGGTCTCCCGCCCACCTGGCGCACATGTGGGCCCATCACCACTTCGGGGAAGTGCACTGGATCGTTCTGTTCTTTCTGGCACTCTACGTCTATCTAGACACACTTTCGCTGCTGAACGCTGTCCTCTCCGGCCTGGTATTGGGGTTTACGGCCTCGTCGAACCCGTATTACGGTTTATTTGTGATCGAAAGCCTGGTCATATTCGCAATCATTCTTCTCGTGTATCACGTGGTGCTCAAGGATTGGCGCGCCATTGGCAAAATAGCCGCGCACTTCATCGTGTTGGCCCTGATCCTGGCAGGTATGTTGTTTACCGTCTATAGGAGCTTCCTGAATCAGGTCTTTGACCGCGAGGTGGTCAGGGAGCGGATTGACTACGTGACGGCGCTGCGCGACCCAACTGAAGTCAACCTCTATACTATTCGACCGCCCTTACAGCTCTATCAATATGCGGCCCTGCCGCTGGATTTCATCCTTCCAGCCGCCTCCCACCCCCTGTTTGGCGGGATCAGGACACGCATCTACCAGTATTTGACCGACCTCCACGTGACGTTTGAAGGGGAAAGCCGGTTTTCAAATTTACACCCAAGCTGGCCTACCTGGCTGGCCGACGTCCCTGAGGGGCGTCAGTATTACCTGGGGATCACGAACGTGGTGCTTGCCGCCTGTGGCCTGTGGTTCTGGCGTAAAAAGGAGAGCCTTTCCCGCGCGTATGATGTCTTCGTCCTGTATCTGGCCGCGATGATCCTGGCGATTCCCTGGCTGGCGCTGCCGCCGCAGTTCCCCCTCGGCAGCTATCTGGCGGCGATGACAGGGCTGGACCCCACACTGCTCGACCGGCTGGTTATCGTTCAGCCCAACTACTGGTTTTACGACCTGATCCCCCAGTTCCGCGTCTACGCGCGGTTCGGCGTGTTGGGGCCGCTGTGTGCCATCGTCCTGGCGGGGGTCGGTTTTAATGGGTTGTGGGCGAGATTCCGGCAGCCCTGGCAGCGGATAGTCCTGGCCGGGGGTGTCCTGGCGCTTGGTTTGTTCGAGTACAGCCAAACCCCCTTCTTTCACTATACTGATCTCTCCCAGGTTTCCCCCGAATACGAGTACATCATGAGCCAGCCGGGGGATTTTGCCGTGTTCGATCCGCGAAAACCGCTCGATCAGCAGCGCCTCCACCATCACCCGTATCTGGATACCGATCTGTGGAATACTATCGCTGCCTCTTCGTTCGACATCCGCCCGATCCTGGATGATTTGAACGTCCGTTACCTGATCATCCCTCGAAATGATGACTCCTATTCGGGTATGCTGGAGGGAAACGATCTGCCGCGAGTCTTCACCACGGATGCGGTGAGCGTGTACCGGGTCGAGGAGACCGCCGGGCGGCAGTTCATGGCTGTGTATGGGTGGATCAAATCCGGCTACATCGAGTCGTGGAGGAAGGGGACGTGGATCAGCGGCCCAGACTGGATGTGGACTCCCGATGACAACACATTTTATGTGATCACCACCGTCGAGGATTCCCGCCTGTGCTGGCAGGGGGATATCTCGAACAACCAAGACAGCCCGCCCATGGAGGCCGTTGTCATATCCGGTCTGGCAGGAGACTCCTCATCGGAGCAGCCTTCTGTCGTACTCAGGCAGAATGATGAGGAGATCGCGCTTGAACTCGGCCTCCAACCCGGCGTATATGCGGTTACCCTGAGAAGCCAGGCGGAGAGGCCGCCCAATGAGCTTGTTATTGAGCACATAACGGTGAACGAATGCGGGGAATAGGCGCGACCAGCGTCAGCAAATTCCTTGTTTGACGTTGATCTGCCGGACGGCCTTCGCCCCATTCTTTTAGATGCTCCCTGTCAGGACGGTTGGTTGTGAGAAACTTACATGCGATTTCAGATCCCAAACTGATGATGCGGCCACTGCGTTATCTACCCATCCTGATCCTGCTAGGGTTGGCCGTTCACCTGCTGCTGCCCCAGCTTACGGAACTGAGACAATCGCTCAACGTAGTTGAGCAGATGAGACTGTGGGCGGTCGGCATGGCGATCCTTGCCCAGATGCTCAGCTATATGGGGGCAGGCTACCTGCTGCACGCCGCTTCCGAAGTGGCCGGGTCGCGGCTGACGACCAGACGGGGAGCTTTTATCATCGCTGGCGCTTCGGCGGTAGGGTTGGTAGCCGCTGGAATGGTCGGCAGCACGGCTGCGACCTTCCGCTGGGTGCGGGGCAGCGGGGTTAGCCGGGAGGGTTCCGTCCTGGCTAGCTCGCTGCCTTCCCTGTTTAACAACCTGCTGCTGGCGGTAACCGCCATCATTGGGCTGCTGCACCTGCTGATCGCCCACGACCTTTCCACTTTCCAGGCTATTGCTTTCAGTCTGATCCTGCTGATTCTGGTCCTGATTATTGGCACGGCGGCCTGGGGATTGAGCCACCGCCCCTGGCTGGCGGCGCGGATGAGCAGGCTGTCTCGACGCTGGGCAGCGCTGCGCCGGAAGGAGTACGATCCGTCCGGCACGCAGGCTGAGCTGGATCGTGTGTTTGCCATCTGGTATGCGCTCAAAGCGGGAGGATGGCACGGGCCGCTGCTGGGAGCCGCGATGACCATCGGCTTCGATATGCTGACGCTGTATCTCATATTCGTGGCGGCTGGGCATGCGGTCAACCCCGGCGTCCTGCTGACCGGATATGGGCTGCCCCTGCTGCTGGGCAAAGTCAGCTTCCTGCCAGGCGGCGTGGGGGTCGTGGAGGGGACGATGACCGCTCTTTACGACAGCCTGGGCGTACCGGACGAGGTGACAGTAGTGGTCATCCTGGCCTACCGCGCGATTTCCTTTTGGCTACCCCTGCTGCTGGGCTTCCTGCTCATCCCATATCTCCAACATGTTACCAGGAGCAGTCAATCGCTTGAGGAGGTAGAGAATGTTCCCACTGGGTGATGCGTCACGACGTATCCGGCATTTTCCTGTAGTGACAACAGGCATTATCGTCCTGAACGTCATCATGTTTATGATCGAGCTGGCCGGTGGCGACCCTTTCATCACCCGCTGGTCGGTCGTCCCGGCGGACATCGTGGCCGGGCGGAACTGGATTACGATCCTGACCGCCATGTTCATGCATGCGGGCTGGCTGCACATCATCGGCAATATGGTTTTCTTCTGGGCCTTCGGGCCGGAGATCGAGGACGTGATGGGGCCGCTGCGTTATGCTGTCTTCTATCTACTCGGCGGTCTGATAGCCTCTTCTGCTCAGATCATCGCCCAGCCCACCTCGACCGTGCCTAACCTCGGGGCGAGCGGCGCGATTGCTGCCGTGATGGGAGCCTTCCTCATCACCTACCCGCGCGACCGTATCCGCACCGTGCTGCTGCTTGGTTGGTTCATACAGGTGGCGTTCATCCCGGCCATCGTGCTGGTCGGCCTCTGGTTCCTGATCCAGCTTTTCAGCGAGCTGGGCGCGGTCGCGCAGGTGCAGTCAGGCGGCGTGGCCTACATGGCACACATTGGTGGGTTCGCGTTTGGGGCGCTCGCCGCGCGGCTGTTTGAGTCACGCAAGCGCCGTTCCGAACAGGGGCTTGAGCCATAACTTGCCCGCACCTACAGTCGAAGGCGCAGCCTTCAACGGCATCGTCTTTCTGCTGGTGGCCGCTCTGGCTGCGCGTTTGATACGAGCACACTAAACCTATGTCAACAGGGGGATGAGGAATCATGCCAACTGCACCACACGTAGAGCAGCACTTCACGGCCAGCGATACGGTACGCGATGTCGTCATCGGCATGGCCGATGGACTGACGGTGCCCTTTGCGCTGGCCGCCGGGTTGTCTGGGGTGGCCCAGGCGACGACCATCGTGGTCACAGCCGGGCTGGCAGAGATCGCCGCCGGGTCGATCGCCATGGGGTTGGGCGGCTACCTGGCTGCCCGCACCGACTACGAGCACTACGGCGCGGAACGATTGCGCGAGATCGAGGAAACGCAGACCATGCCCGATGCAGAAGCCGACGAGGTCGCCGTGGTATTCCGGGACTATGGTCTCACCGAAGAGCAGGTCGGCCCCGTCGTCGACGCCATCCGGGCCGACCAGGATCGCTGGGTGGATTTCATGATGCGCTTCGAGCTGGGGCTGGAAGCGCCCGACCCGGCCCGCGCCCGCCAGAGCGCGCTGACCATTGCGCTGTCTTACATCAGCGGCGGGATGATTCCCCTCCTGCCATACATCCTGCTGAAAGACCTGACCACAGCGCTTTACCTCTCAGTGGGCGTTACCCTGGCGGCGCTGTTTGTGTTTGGGTTTGTCAAAGCCAGGTTCACCGGCGTTGCGTCCCTGCGCGGCGGGCTGCAAACGGTTCTGACTGGCGGGCTGGCTGCTGCCGCGGCTTTTACTATCGCCCGGTTGATTGGGTAAGCCAGGACTGAACGCAGACAGCAGGAGGGTGCCTGCGAGTCTCCTTAAACTTGGAAGAGCCGGGAGCACCCTACCCCATTACAGTCCCTTTTTATTACGCCTCTTGCCACTGAGTGTGGAATCTCCCTTTGGCATCTATCCGCTCGTAAGTGTGCGCACCGAAGAAGTCGCGCTGGGCCTGGATCAGGTTGGCCGGTAGCCAGGCGCTGCGGTAGCCGTCGAAGTAGGCCAACGATACCATCAGCCCCGGTGTCGGGATACCCAGCTCGGCGGCAGTGCGCACCACAGCCCGTAAATCACTCTGCCGCGCTGCGACGGCCTCTCCCAGGTGTGGATCGGCGAGCAGGTTGGCCAGGCTCGGCTGTGCGTGGTAGGCAGCAGTTATCTTTTCCAGCAACGCCGCCCGGATGATGCAGCCGCCGCGCCAGATGCGGGCCACGCCTTCCAGGTTCAGATCATAGTTGTAGGCGCTTGAGGCCGCGCGTAGTTGGGCCATGCCCTGGGCATAGGTGATGATCGTGGCGGCATAGAGCGCATTGCGCACGTGCTCAAGGAAGTCCGCCCGCTCTCCCTCAAGTTGCAGGGCTGGGCCGTCCAGCGTCTTGCTGGCAGCCTCTCGCTCGCCTTCATAGATAGATAGATTCCGCATCGCGACCGCAACGTCAATCGTGGGCACCGGCACTTCCAGCTCCATCGCATCTTGCGAGGTCCACATGCCCGTTCCCTTCTGTTTGGCCTCGTCAAGAATCACGTCGATCAGGCGCCTGCCGGTCTTCTCATCCGCCTGGCAAAAAATGCTGGCGGTGATCTCCATCAGGTAACCGTTCAGCTCGGCCTGGTTCCAACCGGCGTAGACCGTATGCAGCCTGTCATCACTCAGGCCCAGCCCACGCTTCATCAGGTCGTAGGTCTCGGCGATGAGCTGCATCAGGCCATATTCGATCCCATTGTGAACCATCTTGACGTAGTGGCCTGCCGAGCCAGGGCCGAGATAAGTGACGCACGGCTCGCCGTTCACCTTTGCGGCAGCAGCTTCTAAAATAGGACGCACTCGCTCATACGCCTCTTTCGCGCCGCCGGGCATCATGCTGGGGCCGTGGCGAGCGCCGGACTCCCCGCCTGAGACGCCAACGCCGAGGTAAAGTATCCCTTTCTCGGCCAGGGTCTTGCTGCGCAGGTCTGTGTCCTTGAAGTGGGAGTTCCCGCCGTCGATGATCAGGTCGCCAGAGGATAGATGGGGCAGCAGATCCCGGATCACCGCATCGACTGGCGGCCCGGCAGGCACCAGCATCATCACCGCACGAGGCGTGCGCAGCGAGCCGATGAACGCCTCCATGCTCTCTGCCGCACAGACATCTCTGCCTTTTGCTTCTTCCTGCAAGGCGCGCACCTTGCTCACATCCTTGTCATAACCAGCCGCCGAATACCCGTGGTCGACCATATTCATCAACAGGTTGCGCCCCATCACGCCCAGGCCAACCATACCAATTTCACATCCTTTGTCCATCTTCAAATCTCCTCACTTCAGCCTGTATTTGTTTGCCAATAATGTCATCAGGTCTTCTGTACGCACCGTTTCGCCATCAGGCACCTGCGGAAAGGCCCAGCGCTGCCAGCGCTGCCTGCGTGGACTCATAGCTGGTATGGAGAATGCCTTGAATCCCAAGGCCCTGAGCGATGTTCACGAACATGGTGCGATCCTCAAGATAGGCGACCTGTTCGGGAGACACCTGGGCGATATCGAGCGCAATACGGTAAATGTCTGCGTCCGGCTTGCGATAATGGACGAAGCAGGAAGAGACAAAGAAGTCCATGAACGACCCCAGATCAAACTTTTGAATGCGATATATGGTGAGCTCGCGCCCTTCATTGCTGACCGCGGCAACCTTGAGATTGTATCGAGCCTTCAAAGTGCGAATAAGCGAAATCATTTCCGGGTAAGGCTGCGACTGAGCAAACATGAACGATTTGAATTCGTCCCGAGAGAAGGGCCGATCCTCAAAGAAGACCACACGATCAAGGTATTCCTTCAGGCTGAGCTTGCCTTCCTCGTAGGTGTCGAAGGTGAGGTGATGGCGCTCGTCCATCTCCCCATAATCCAGATCAAAGGTCTGGGCTGCCCGCCGACGGGCGTTATGATCCCAGCCGTTGGTGAGCAAGACACCACCTATATCCAGGAACAACGTAGTAATTTGCATGAGGCTCGTCCTCCACTTCCCTTCAAGTAGTTCGCGCTAAGTGAATGGCCTTGTCCAGCGCCCCGCCTGCTCAAGGCCCAGACGTGAGAGAGGCCCATGTGTTTGGGTCTCTCTCACTTACATCCTTATCTCATCCTTGTCTCGCAGCGATACGGGATCAAGCCTGTTGATGCTTCGGCTGCTGCATCGGCCTGTCGTCTCGCTCGCGGAAAATCAGCCCCGGGCTCCACGGAGTTCCCAGCGCCGGTAACACCCAGCGATCCAGGCCCCACCAACCCGCGGTCTTCCAGGCCAGAACCAGTACCAAAGCAATCATCAGCAGGATTGGGTTGACACTCACCGACCCGGCAAGCAGATAGTTCATGTTCATGAAGCTGCCAAAGAAGGCGGCAATGCCGGTGAAGATACCCAGGATCAGCGCGAGGCCGACAAGCACCTCGCCGAAGGTCACTATGTAGCTCCAGACGACGACGTGGGGCAGCACCACGAGTTGCAGGAACCAGGCGTACCAGGCCAGTACATCCGGGAGAGCACCAGTAGTCTTTGCCAGCGCCCCATTGGCGAAACCGGTAAGGGCCGTGCCAGCCTTTCCACCGATCCAGGCTGGGTTGTTTACCTTGCCCCAACCGGCGCTCAACCACTCCCATCCTGCGTAGAGGCGCAGGGCAAGCCAGATCCATGCCCATTTGATGTCTCCGAAGAGGCTTTTAGCGACAGGCGGTTCCTCCAGCCTTTTTACATAGCGTAACTGTTTGCGTTCATGTTGTACGGTATCCATCATCATACTTCCTTTCGCCGATTCAAATCGGCCAGAATTGTTAGTGTTTGATCTACATCAGCCTCATTACTGTCCGATCGGGATAGAGGGCAGGGCCTCAATGCTGGCCTTGTCCAGTTCGAGATACACGATATCCTCTTCGAGGTAGTCAATCTGAGAGACGGGAATGGTCACGTCTTTATGGCCCCAAAGGTGCCCTTCCCGCAGCACCAGGTGGGTGATGTGCTCATTCTCCGGGTTCACCAGGAACCCGTCCACGCGGCCCACGTGTCCATCGGTTGCTTCAACCTGAGCACCGCGACGCACGGCCATCTCACCGGCTGGAATCTGTTCGTGCTCCAGGGTGAGAACTCGACTCTCCGGGATGTAGTAGGGCCATGCCATATACGGATCCATGGTGTACCGGGGTATCTTAGACTGAATAAACTCGGTCTTGATAAAGTGGTCCATCTCGTTCAGCTCCGCTTTGGTACAGTCCAACTGAATTGTATGTGCTGTGCTCTTCGATACCCGTTCGATCGGGACCAGGAACTCGGTGTGGGGAAGGTGAAGCCCCTTCACCACTAGATGAGTTATCTCCTGGGTTATGGGGTCCAGAACCACATAAGTCGAGTGACCGCCAAGGCCATCAGTACAGTGCACTTCAGCATTGATTGGGATGTCCATTTCTTCCATTGCCTTTACCTCCCGATATCCGACTGCAACTTGACTGAAACCATGATCTCATGATAGCGACTGTTGGTTTGCCTGACCTTAAGCCTGACTTAAGGCCCACTTATGCATATCTAATCACTTCAAGAGCGGCTCAAAGACAGCGTTCAGAATCGCCGTGACTGCCCCAGGCACCCGGCGCTCCCTGGCAGGCCAATCGTTGAATTCAGATGAGAAGTACTGAGGATGTCAATCACTCATCCCCTCTTGGGCCTCAATGTGAGGGGATGTTCGTACAAGGAGAGGGTGTGCTGGCTCATCCAGCCTTCTTCTTAGCCATTTCTTTAAGGGCCTGTTCGGCGACCCACGACACTTCGATGTCGGGCGCTGAATCTCTCAGCGCACGATAGACTTCCAACTCCGATTTCCGCAGCATTCCTACTTCCCTCACCCCATCACGCGGCCATATGGAATCGGCTCGTTGGGTCACGCCTCCAACAAAGGGAGCAGGGCCGTGGCAGGTTGATCGGGGTTATGACGGGTCGGCCAGCGGCAGCAGCATCACAAACTCGCTGCCCTGCTCTGAGGAGCTTTCAAGCATGACCTGCCCCCCATGAGCGACGACGATCTCCCTCGCAATGGCAAGCCCAAGTCCCATCCCCTGGGGGAAGCGGTGTTCTCTCTGCGCCCGATGAAACGGCTCGAAAATACGCTCCTGTTCCTCAGGCGAGATTCCTGGGCCGGTGTCACACACACATATTCGGACTGCGTCCGTGTATGTCTTTACCCCAACGGAGACAGCCTCCCCCTTCGGGGTGTACTTGATGGCGTTGCTGAGCAGGTTGCCGAGCGCCTGAGCCAGCCGGTCCGCATCAGCAGTGATCGTGGGAAGGGGCTCCGGCAGCTCGGCATGCCACGAAAGCCCCCTGGCGCGTGCCACCGCTCTCCAGGTGGCGAGCACCCCCGGCAGCCAGTCACTCAGATGGAGCTCGCGGCGGTTCAGCTCCAACTCGCCCAACGTCCGGTCGGAGAGCTGCGCCAGGTCGGCCAGCAGGTGCCGCAACCGCCCGATCTCGCCTTTTATGCCGTCAAGCAGCTCGCTGCGCAACTGGGTATCCTCGGCTGCGCCGCCCTGCAGCGCCTCGACAGCCGCGAGCAGCGCGCCAAGCGGTCGTCCCAGCTCATGGACGAGGTTCGCCAGCAGACGCCGCCGCGCCTCCTCCAACGATTGCACGTTCTCGGCCAGCGTGTTAAAAGCGTGGGCCAGCGATTGCAGCTCGCGCGGCCCACGCTCCGGGACCTGGCGGAAGCGTTCCCCCTCGGCTATATCCTCGATCAAAACGCTCAGTTCGGAGATGGGCCGTTGGATATTGAGGGCCAGCACCCAACCCAACACCAGCCCGAACAGAAGCCCGGCCCCCAGCACAGCAGCGACAGTTACGTACAGCTTATTGCATTGGTTGACACTGGATGCCATGTGCCGTGTGAGCTGGACCACGCCGATCACCTGGTGATCCGGCGACTCCACCCCCACCAGCACGTCGGCGATCTCGTCCTGACGCCCGGAGGGAGGGAGCCTGATCGCGCTGACCTTTCCAGAGAAGATCGGAGAGAGGTCGGGCCGGGTTAACGTTGACGCGCCTGAGCTTATCATATGCCCATTCGCGTCATAGAGCGTAACCTGAGTGGAAGCTGGGTCGGCCACGTGTCTGACGAATGCGTCAGCCTGGTCTGTGTTTTCGAAAATGGCCGGGT
Organism: Chloroflexota bacterium; assembly: GCA_037388645.1. Classification (GTDB taxonomy): domain Bacteria; phylum Chloroflexota; class Anaerolineae; order Aggregatilineales; family UBA3940; genus JARRJX01. Next base: position 6,947 of record JARRJX010000001.1, on the reverse strand, counting down.
TGTCGGCGGCAAATACTGCCAGCATCTCAGCCTGATCTTCCAGGTCGTCGGTGAGGTTGCTGAGCAGCACCTGCGTTTGCAGATGATACAGCGCAAGCCCGATCAGGGGGATCACAGCCACCAGCGGCAGCACGTGGCTGAAAAGCAGCCGGGCACGCAGTGTGCTTGGCATCGGTCACTCCATTTCAGGGGATGAATGGCCCTATCGACAGGATGCTCCACAGAGCATACCATGAGACCGAAGGTCGATCAGGGATTTTGTGGTTTTCCGTTCACTCCTGGGCTTCCAGCTTATATCCCACACCGCGCACCGTGATGATGTGCTGCGGATTGTGCGGGTCTTTCTCCAGCTTCTCGCGCAGCCAGCGGATGTGCACGTAGACCACCTGGGACTCTCCCATGTACTCAGCACCCCATACCCGCGTCAGCAGATCGTCGACCGAAACCACGCTGCCTGCCTCAATAGCCAGCGCATGCAGCAGGTCAAATTCGCGCGGCGGCAGGTCGACCTCCTCCCCACCCAGCGTAACGGTGTGAGCCGCCGGGTTGATGGTCAGGTCGCCGATGACCAGCTCTGTGTCTCTACGAGACGAATAGGAGGTCTGGGCACGGCGTAAGGCCACTTTGATCCGCGCCAGCAGCACGTCGTTGTCAAAGGGCTTCGTGATGTAGTCGTCGGCCCCCAACTCCAGGCCGAGCACTTCATCCAGTTCGCGCCGCCGCGCCGTGAGGAAGATCACCGGGATGTCAAACTCGGACTCGATGATCCGCAACGCGTTCAACCCGTCCATTCCGGGCAGCCCGATGTCGAGCAGGATCAGATCGGGGCGCTCCCGGCGAACCATCGCCAGCGCATCCTCGGCGCTCTCGGCGGTGCTTGCTCGATAACCGGCCTGTTCCAGGTTAAACGCCAGGCTGCGCCGCAGCAACACGTCGTCGTCGACAAGCAGGATGTGATTGCCCATAGTTTATCGCCTCCGTTACATCTTCGATAGCTGGGCTGCTTAGGCACATCGGTTGTGGATGCCTCAGGCTGTCATTGTTGCCATTATTTTGATACGCTGGCCGGGGATTGACAAACGGGTGCCCCTCAGGGGGCACCCGTTGGCTGAACACAGCACCTTCCAGGGGTTTAGGAAGGCTCTGCAAGCGGGGCCTGCACAGGGCCTTCAGGGACCGAGCGAGGGCCGAGCAGGTTCTCAATGTCGTCCTGGCCGATAGTCTCCTCGTGCAGCAGCGTATCGGCTAACCGGTCTAGTCGCTCGCGGTTCTTGGTAAGGATGTCCTCGACGTAGCTGTGTCGCTCGGCCAGCAACTCCTGCACATCACGGTCGATGCGGTTGGCCGTCTCATCCCCGTAGTCACGCCCCTGGGAGATCTCGTATCCCAGGAACGGCTGCTCCTCGTCGGCCTGGAACGCCACCGACCCCAGGCTGCCCATGCCCCAGCGTGTGACCATGCGACGCGCCAATCTCGTTGCCTCTATCAGGTCGTTCTCCGCGCCGGTTGTGATGTCGTCCAGCGCGATCTGTTCCGCCACGCGCCCCCCCAACATCACGGCCAGCCGGGCCATCAGATACGTGCGGCTGTAGTTGTAGTGATCCTCCCCCGGCAGTTGCTCGGTCACGCCCAGCGCATGGCCTCTGGGGATGATCGTCACCTTCCGGACCGGGTCCGCGTTTGGAGTCAGCCAGGCCACCAGCGCATGCCCTGACTCGTGGCAGGCCACCACGCGGCGCTCCTGCGGATCGAGCAGCAGGGCGCGCACGCCGCCGAGCAGGATGCGGTCTAGTGCTTCCTCGAAGTCGGCCATAGCGACCCGCGCCCGGTTGTGCCGGGCGGCTGTCAGAGCGGCCTCATTACACAGGTTAGCCAGGTCTGCCCCGCTCAGTCCGGTGGTCGTACGCGCCAGCAGCGCCAGGTCGACGCCCGGCTCAAGCAGCAGGTCGCGGGTGTGGATGCGTAAGATCGCCTCGCGGCCCGCCCTGTCGGGCATGTTCACCGTGATCTGCCGGTCGAAGCGGCCCGGTCGCAGCAGCGCCGGGTCGAGCACGTCCGGGCGGTTGGTTGCGGCCATCACGATCACCTCGTGCAGGTCGTCGAAACCATCCATCTCGACCAGCAGTTGATTGAGCGTCTGTTCGCGCTCGTCGTTGACCGCCCCCAGCCCGGCCCCACGCCGCCTGCCGACGGCATCAAGCTCGTCGATGAACACGATGGCCGGTGGCGTCGATTTGGCCTGCATGAACAGGTCGCGCACCCGGCTGGCCCCAACACCGACAAACATCTCGACGAATTCCGACGCGCTGAGCGAGAAGAAGGGCACCCCGGCCTCACCTGCCACAGCCCGCGCCATCAGCGTCTTGCCGGTGCCCGGCGCGCCCACCAGGAGCACGCCGCGTGGGATGTGAGCGCCGATCTGGTAGTACTTCTGCGGGTTGCGTAGAAAATCGACGACCTCTTCAAGCTCTCTTTTGGCTTCGTCGGCTCCGGCCACATCTTCGAAGGTGACGTCGGATTGTTCGCCCGAATACCGGCGAGCCTGTGACTGCCCAAAGCTGAACAGGTTTGACTGCCCCTTCATTGCCATGCGTCCCATGTTTGCCATCACCAGAACCAGCAGCAAAATCGGCAGCCCGTCGGTGAGCAGCAGCATGAACCAGGGTGTAGACGGGGGATTTACAGTGACTTCCACTTGATGCTGTTCCAACAGCGGCAGCAGGGTCGGGTCGCCGACGGCCTCAGGGAACGTGGTGGTGAACGCATTGTAGGATTGGCTTTGGCTGGCCTGTCCGGAATTGTTGTTTGAGTTGGCCGCACCGTTCTGTCCGGCTGTCCCGCTGTTATCCGCAGGCGGCCACGTGATGGCCTGCGTAAAGGTGCCACTGATGTCGCTGCCCGCAATGGTAACGGACGCGACGTTATCCCCCTTCACCTGCTCGACGAAGTCACTGTAGGGCAGGTTGACCACGGGCTGCACTGACGGCAGCAGGGTTACGACGTTCCATATTAACAGGCCGACCAGGACCAGCCACCACCACCACCTCAACGTCGGCAGTACTGGCCCGGGTTGGCCGTCGCCGCTTTCTTCCGGTAGATCATTCCTGAACTGCTTTTGCATCTTTTCCATACCTTACTGATTGATTTCGTTGTTTGGCAAAATACACCATTATCTGATTGCCTATCGGCTAAGCTGCGCTTGCGATCGCTGTACGGGTCACGCTAGATCGGCCCACCGTATTTCCCTAATCATAATCACGAGCGTGTGCTGCGTCCTTATGCAGGGCTTAGGGATACCTTAAGTCAATCTTAAGGGTGGGGGTGGGAAGGCGGTGCGCCTTGCAGGAGAGCTTGAAAGGTTGCCTGCGAGGCATTTCCGCCTTAAGCTTGTCATAAGGAGATCGATAGCTCTTTTTAAAGAAGCGTGCCGGGCGGCAGCGTATGATCTCATCGAGAGGGCTGCCTGACGTATGTGGGCAGACCTCTCCAACGTGGTAATACCGAATAGATAGGATGGATGATTATCATGCAGTCCAATAGCCACACGGAACCAGCCATTATGACCGTCTTTGGCGCGGGGGGTGATCTGGCACAGCGGAAACTGGTCCCGGCCCTATTCAACCTGTTTCTAGATGGCTGGCTGCCGGAGCAGTTCCGGATCGTCGGCCTCGACCGGACGCCGATGGATGTTCAGGCGTTTCGCCAGCACTTGCGTGAGGGTGTTGACCGTTTCTCCCGGCGGGGCAAGGCCAAGGATCAGGACTGGGATCGCTTTTCCTCTCACCTGGCCTACCTGGTGGCGGACTTCGCCGATCAAGAAGCCTTTAGCCTGCTGTCCGATCGAATCGCCGCCTGCGAGAAGGAATGGGGGCAGCCAGCCGACCGGATTTTCTATCTCGCCACGCCCCCAACGATGATGGAACTTATCGCTCAACAGTTGCACCGCGCGGGGCTGTCCGACGATCGCGAGCGGGCGCGCATCGTGTTTGAGAAGCCGTTTGGCCGCGACCTGGACTCGGCGTGCAAGCTGAACGACGTGCTGACCAGTTTCTTTGCGGAGACGCAAATCTACCGCATCGACCACTACCTGGGGAAAGAGACGGTGCAGAATATCCTGGCGTTCCGTTTTGCCAACGCGCTGTTTGAGCCTATCTGGGATCAACGCTACATCGATCACGTCCAGATCACAGTGGCAGAAGAGGTGGGCGTTGGACACCGGGGCGGCTACTACGATCAGGCCGGCGCGCTGCGCGACATGATCCAGAACCATCTGCTCCAGATTCTATGTCTGGTTGCCATGGAGCCGCCTGTCTCATTTGGGGCAGACGAAATCCGCAACAAGAAAGTCGATGTGCTGCGCGCCATTCGGCCTATACCTAAGGACGTCATGGATCAATTTGCCGTGCGCGGGCAGTACGGTGAAGGCCAGATCGATGGCAGGCATGTGCCCGCCTATCGCCACGAGAACGATGTCTCTTCCACCTCGAACACCGAGACTTATGCCGCTCTGAAGCTCTTCATCGATAACTGGCGCTGGCAGAACGTGCCGTTCTACTTACGCACCGGCAAGTGCCTTCCAGCCAGGGTCTCTGAGGTGTCTGTTGTGTTCCGGCCCGTGCCGCACCAGTCCTTCCCAAAACCGGCCCTGGAGGGATGGGAAACCAATCGCCTTGTGATCCAGATTCAGCCCAACGAAGGAATCGCGATGTGTGTCCAGGCCAAGCGGCCCGGCCTGGAGGTTCGGCTGGATTCCGTTGCGATGGAGTTCTGCTATCAAGAGGTGTTTCAGACTCCCTCACCTGAAGCCTATGAGACACTGCTCCTGGACGTTCTACAGGGAGATGCCACGCTCTTCATGCGCGCTGACCAGATTGAAGCGGCATGGTCTGTTGTGACTCCGGTGCTCGAAGCCTGGGCAGCCAAAGCTCCGGTTGGCTTTCCCAACTATCCAGCAGGGAGTTGGGGGCCAGAAGCAGCGGACAGGCTGTTAACTGGAGATGAGCGACACTGGCTGGCCCCTATGGCAGACGTTGAATAGAGGGAAAGTGTGAGGCAGAAGCCCCCATCCGCCGAGCTTCCCTCACTCCGGCAGCGTATCACTCAGCACCTCCACCCCGGCGCTCGCCCGGCAGACGTACACGCTGGGCGTGATGCCGGTCTGATCCTCGTACCCGGTGCCCACTGCCTCGACGAAGCGCTCAACCGCGCCTTCCTCGACCAGCGCCATCGCGCACCCACCAAACCCGCCGCCGGTCATCCGCGCGCCGTAACACCCCGCCTGCCCCAGCGCGATCTCAACCATCAGGTCAAGCTCCTTGCTGGACACCTCGTAATCATCCCGCAGGCTGCGATGGCTGGCGTTTATCAGGCGGCCCAGCGCCGCCGGATCGCCCGCCCGCATCGCGTCGACAGCGTGCAGGGTGCGCTCGTTCTCACTCACCACGTGGCGTGCCCGGAGGAAAGGCAGCCGGTCAAGGCCGTCTTTCCCCGCCTCAAGCGCAGCCAGGGAGACATCCCGCAGGGCGGGCACGTCGAAGTAGGCCGCCGCCTCCCGGCACTGGGCGACGCGTTCGTTATAGGCCGAGTCGACCAGGCCGCGCCGCGTCCCGGTATCGAGCACGACGACCCGCGTCCCGGCGGGCAGCGGCACGGGGGTCGCCTCCAGCGATCGGCAGTCGATCAGCAGGGCGTGCCCGGCCACTCCCAGGGACGAGATCATCTGATCCATGACGCCTGTCTGCACGCCGACCCACTCGTTCTCGATCCGCCGGGCGAGCTGCGCCATCAGCGTGCCATCCCATGCCCAGGGTGAGACGGCCCAGAACGCCTTGAGCAGCGCCAGCTCTAACGCGGCGGAGGAGGACAGCCCGGCTCCGACCGGAACATCTCCGGCGAGCACCCCCTCCCAGCCCTCCCTGGGGAAGTCGCCCTCGCCAAATATCCAGGCGCTCCCCATCACATACTCCACCCAGCCTTCGGCGTGCGCCAGGGCGTCCAGGGAGAAATCGACGGGCTCCGCGAAATCCAGCGAGTGCAGCACAATCCGGCGGTCGGCACGGCGGCGCAGCGCGATCCAGATGTCTCGGTCGATCGCCATCGGCAGCACGAAGCCGTCGTTATAGTCGGTGTGCTCGCCGATCAGGTTGACACGCCCTGGCGCGCGCACCACATAAGTGGGCGGCTCGCCAAAACGGCTTTGGAATTCGTCGGTTACGTGCTGCTGGGAACTCATCGATACTCCAATCGCTTATTATTCTCTATCAATCATCCAAAAGCGTGTTTGCCTGGGAATGTGAGGGCGAATCCCCCACGCACCGAAACAGAAAAGGCTTTGGCGCACGATTATTAGCCTCTTTTTTCGGAATTGTCTAGACGGGCAACATATCGGAGCGCTTCTCCGACCGGTCCCGGCGATCTGCAAGATCTCCGGTCGTCCGCTCAGCCTGTTGGGATGGCAGAGGTGCAGGGTCGGCTACTTATTTTTATCACAGATCGCGGCTCGCGTCAGCTAATCGGCAATCGGGGGTGTATTTCAGTTTGGGGCGGAATAGCCTGACAGGACATACGAACGCGTTCGGGTGGACGCGTTCACCTGCGAGTTTAGTCGCCCCAGATATGAAATGCGCCCAAAGCACTGCGGTTGCTTGACGATAGCAGAGGTAATCAATAAAATCAGAGGAAATCTTTTGTTTTTTGGGTATCTACCCGGATAGTGCAAGGCATGAAGCTCACTCGTCGACAAGAAGAGTTCATCGACAATTTCCTGGATCTGCACCAGGAGCTGCAAGGCCCGATTCATTACACGGAGCTGGCGGAGAAAGTGGGAGTTAGCCCATTCACAGCGTACGACATGTTGTGCCTGCTTGAAGAAAAAGGGCTGGTGACTTCCGAATACCATCGCGCGCCTGAGCAATCAGGGCCAGGTCGAACGGTGCGGGTTTTCCTGC